>DASSJW010000977.1:0-9070 GCA_035690995.1 Xanthobacteraceae bacterium | reverse complement strand
GGGTTTCAGAGCATTTTCCTGGCCGACAGATACCCGGTCTACCTGGTCGACTTGCCGTGGACCGGGCGGGCCGGCAAGGCCTGCGATGAATACACATGGAGTCCGGTGAACAACACCTTTTCGGCCCGCTTCGTCTTCACCAACCGCGTCGGATTGTGGCCGGCGAGCACTCCGGAATCGGCAAAGGAGTTTTTTCCGGGCGTGGCGTTTCCAAAGGATCCCAAGGCGATCGACCAGTATTTCCGCAACCAGTATGTCGAGTTCAACGCGCCGAGCAACACCGAGCGTGAAAGCACGGCTCTGGCCGTCCTGCTCGAAGAGGTTTACAAGCAGCACGGCGCAAAGGCCATCCTTCACACCCACTCTTCAAGCCACGCGCGCGGATTGTTGGTCCCCAGGAAGACCGACAAACTCGCAGCCCAGATCGGCTGGGAACCGAGCGCCGCTCCGGTTTTCCCGCAAGGCGAGCTGCCGCCGCCGATACCGCGCGCCGACGGTGTACTGGTCCCCGCCGGGACCGAAATCCCGCTGGCGGAATTTCTCAAGCTCACCAAGCATCCGATCCTGCTGATCTGGGGCGACTACATCCCCAAGCAGCTTGACAAGGCATATGCCGGCACGCCGCAGGAATCCCGGCGCATCTTCCTCGAGCAATACAAGCTGTTTGCGCAGGCAGCCAACAAACACGGCGGCAACGTCAGGAATGTGATTCTCCCGGAGATCGGCATCTCCGGAAATACACACTATGCAATGGCGGATACGAACATCACGCAAGTCTCTCGCTTTATCTCGCAATGGCTAAAGCAGGAGAGGCTGGACTAGGCCGTGGACTCATTAACGCGCAGCCACAGCCGTATTGACGCGAGTTGGACGAATGCGAGGTAGTTGGCCGCGAGCTTGTCGTAGCGGGTCGCTACACGCCGACAGTGTTTGATCTTGTTGAAGAACCGCTCGACCAGATTTCGTGCCCGATAAAGATACGGACTGAAGCACAGCGCCTCTATTCGATTTCTTTTCGGTGGGATATTCGCCCAGGCGCCGTGCTGGCGAACAAGGTCTCTGATCCAGTCCGCATCGTACCCACGGTCGGCCAACAGCATTGATCCCGACTTCAGGCGAGATAGGAGTTTGCCTGCGAGCCGGTTGTCGTGTTCTTCTCCGGCTGTCAGCGCGAGCCGGACCGGCAGACCATTGGTATCGACCAATGCATGAATCTTGCTGGTCAACCCGCCTCGTGACCGGCCCACGGACTGCCTTCTGTTCCGGGTGATGCAGGCCCCGTGCTGATGCACACGGACAATAGACGTGTCGATCATCTGCACGGCAGCGTCATGGGCGCCAGCGAGAACGTTCATGATCTTGGCCCAGACGCCCGCTCGTCGCCAGCGAACGAAGCGGTTGTAGCAAGTGGTGTACGGACCGAAGTCGTCTGGCAGATCGCGCCACAGTGCTCCTGATCGCAAGATCCAGAAGATACCATTGAGAACACGACGGTCGTTCACCCGCGGCACGCCGCGTGGTTTGTTGGGCAGCATCGGTCTGATGGCAGTCCACTCATTGTCGGTGAGTTCGTAGCGCATGATTCGGCCCCTTCAGTTAGGGGCTTGAATCACGGCCTGGCAGGCAGGCTAAACTGGTCGCCATGCACCCGAAAGCGGACCTCTCATGCTCACTGCGAGTTTTGTCGGTCATGACCCCAACCGGTCGTCGACGGTGCAAACTTTTTGCGTTGCGAGATTTCGCCTCATCGGTGAGGGCGGGCACCACAGCCCAGCGCGCGCCGGTTTGCGCGCTTCCGATCGTGCAGAATGAAACGCCTAACGGGAGCGCGAAATCATCACCGCTTGCGTCTGGCCGCTACGCTTGATGACGGCTGCGTAATCGGCAAGACCTCGCGCATGTATTCGGCGAGTGCAGCGCAAAAGTTCTGAGCATAGCTCGGCATGGGACGCCGCTTGTCCCACTGGATAACGTAGCGGTCTCGCAGCGGTTTTCGCCGGTGCGTCACCCGAGCGATTTTCAACCTGTAGCGATCGGTTCGCAGCACCGACGGAATAACGGCAACCCCTTGCCCGGCTTCGGCGAGCGCGAGCAACGTGTGCGGCGCGCGGCTCTCAAGCAAAATATTGGGCTCGACGTCGGCGAGACGACAGGCCGCGTTGAACAGCCGGCGAACCGAGAAGCCCGATTCCAACAGCAGCAACGGATAGGATGCGAGGGAAACGATATCAATCATCCCGGCGCGGCCAAGCTGGAGCGAAGGGAGGCACGCGGCCAAGACATCATCGGGGGGCAATGCGAGGCTCTCGAACCAGCGGTTGATGCCTTGGTCGTGCCTGATCCCAACATGAACCTCGCCGCGCTCCAGCAAAGGCACCTGATCCAGGCCAAGAGCTTCCGTCAACTTCACGCGCACGTTCGGGAAGCGTTCGGCATATCGCGGCAGAAATCCCGACAAAACGCTTTCGATTGTTTGCGGCGGTGCGGCCACCTTCAGCACACCGGAGTCTCCGCGCTTGAGCAGCTCTATCCGTTCGCCAAGCGAACCCATTTGACCCAATATTCCGCGGCAATCTCCGAGCAATTGCTCGCCTCTGGTAGTCAGGAAGAGGCGGCGACCGATACGGTCAAAAAGCTTGAACCCGCATTCATATTCAAGATCGCTGATTTGCCGCGATAGGGCAGACTGGCTAATGCGCAGACGTAACGCCGCCTTCGAAACGGTGCCGAGATCGGCTACCGCGACGAATGTCCGCAAGCGCTTCAGATCCATCTCGCTTATCTCCAAATCGCATAAGGAATAGAACAATTATGTGTTGGACGCCAACGCAGGCGGCTCCTAGCCTGCCGGAACACGCGTCAAATCAATGGTCTCTCTTAAAGGAATCCGGGCGGCGGATAGTCCGCGTCTGATGAGGCAACCCTTATTGCTCGCATCATTGCCGAGGAGGCGAACCATGAAAATATGGCCGCTTATTTTCTTGAGTGCTCTCTCCTTCATGCTGCTCGGACTGGCAGGAGGCCTCCGAGCACAGCAGCAGGATACAGGCCCAGATGCACGGAGAGTCATCGTTTTCGTTTGGGATGGGCTTCGAGCCGACGACCTGACTCCAGAAATCGCACCGAATTACTTTGCGCTTGCTCGATCCGGCGTTGTCTTTGCAGACCATCACGCCGTTTATCCGACCTTCACGATGATGAATTCCGCCTCCATCGCCACCGGGACTTATCCGGGGGCGCATGGATTCTATGGCAATGTGGTGTATGCGCCGAACGCAAAAGGAAAGAACGCGAAGGGTATCGACATTGATTTTTCCGCCCCGGCATTCATCGAGGATTTCGGAGTGGTCGAAGCCTTGCGCGAGACCTATCAGGGTAGGCTTACGCTGGTTTCGACGATGCTCCAGGCAGCACAGGCCAAAGGGTTATCGACGGCAGCCGTCGGCAAGTTCGGAGCCGCCTTCATCCAAGATTACAAGCGAGGCGGCCTCATCCTCGATGAAGACGCGGCGATGCCGCTGCGCTTCGCCAAGGAACTGCAGCAGGCCGGTTACGCGCTTCCGAAGAACACGATCAACGCCTACGACGCGGGCGCGTTGACGCTCGCCAAGGACAACGGCGACCCGACGGCTCCCATAGCCATTGCGAAGCTCAACGACGGGCAAACCGCTAATCCGCTCGACCGCACGGGGGGCCTTTCCCGGCCTGGCTTCACGTATCTGACCAACGTGTTCGTCAATTACATCCTTCCGACGAAGCAACCCGACCTGACGATCTTCTGGTCGAAGGAGCCGGATGCAACGAATCACGCATACGGACCCGGGACCTACAACTCGATCGACGCGACCAAGATGAACGACGAGATCCTGGGCCGGGTTATGGCCAAGCTACGAGAGCTCGGCTGGGAGCAGTCCACCGACATAATCATCACTCAGGACCACAATCACAGCACTGTCTCCGGCGATGTCGCCCGCTATCCATTGCGAGGAATCGTGGACGGCGGCGTCGGCGCACATGACCCGCATGGGTACTCAGTGTCGGGCTTCGTGCGGACGGCCGAGCTGCTGAGCCGGGACGGTTTGAAGGCTTATGATGGCGCGGGCTGCCGCGACATACCGATTTTGTCGGGTATCATGTTCGATGGCACGCACCTTCAGCCCACCAAGGATGACCAGCACGGCAACGTTTGCGGTCGGGCGCAAAAATACACGTCGCCAACCTATGTGGTCCCGAAGCCGATTCCTGCTGGGGCCGTTGTCGTGGCCGCGAATGCGGGCAGCGACTATCTGTTCGTCCCGGATGGCAATATCGACACTGTCAAGGCCGCCGTGGCGAGCCTGCAGAGCCGCCTGCAATTCGGCGCGATCTTCGTGAGCGATAGATATGGCGAAGTCGCAGGAACGTTTCCCATGAGCCTCATCAAGACGGAGAACAGCGGCAACAGCCGGGCGCCGGACATCATCGTCAGCTTCAGCTACGATGAAAACGTGGCTGTGGCAGGGAAATCCGGCATCAGCTATGCCAGCTCGGTCAACCGCAGAGGTGATCACGGCAGCTTCTCGCAGACCGACACGCACATTTCATTGTTGGCACACGGGCCAGACTTTAAATCGGGCCTTTATGACACGCTGCCCACGGCGAATGTGGACATCGCACCTACCGTGGCGCGCATCCTCAAGTTCAGCATGCCGGGTGTTCAGGGGCGCGTGCTCGAGGAAGTGCTGCAGGGCGGGCCGCGCGTCACGGAATACGCGGTGCTGAACAAGACGCACCGGTCCTCAACAAAGACTGGGTTGACGATGAAGCTGCCGACCGACTTGGACAGCCGGAGCACTGATCCCAGCCTGACGACATATGCCGTCGAGCTAAAGACCAAGGTCCTCACCCGCGGCGACAAGAGCTACACTTACTTCGATCAGGCCAAGGCCATCCGCGAGTAACCGGCGACAGCGGAAGGGGGCTACGGCTGCAATTGGCCTATGCCGTTGGGCGAAGATTTGTTGCAGTTGCTCACGACCGGTGTTGTGCAGGTTTTTGGACGCCGGCAATAGCGAGACTCTCCGCACGCTCAGCGGTCCGGCGTCCAAAAAGCGCCAAGGCACGAAGTCGCGGGAAGTTGGGCAGAGGCGGTGCAGCGAGCGCTATGGGGATTTGATGTTAGCGCCGATCTGGAATTGCGCGCGCAACGCTAGCACGACCTCACCTGCCTGTGTGCAGCAGGTGAGGTCGGGAGAGTGCAATAGCCATTTCGTCGCACGCTCGGAGCGCAACAGCGGGCCATCGGCGCACTGATGCATGCGATTGGTCGAGAGGGATCGCCACCGGCGTGAACCAGCGCATCGGAACGGGCAAGCCGCAACGCACAGGAAAAGTCTGGCTCATGACGTGTCGATCGTGCTCGGCGTCGGTCGCCACCTCGGCTCGCAGTCGCGCGCGAACACCTCGATGACGATCATGCGAGCGCCACAGCGCGGGCACGGGCAAGGCAGGACACGTGGCGCATCCGGCGTGCCATCTGGCTGCTGTTGCGGGTCGGCGGCAGGCGGGGTGCCGTCGAATAGTGCGCGGGCCGTCGCGATGTTCTCGGCGCGGTTGGTGTTGGCAAAGAGCCCGTAGTGGCGGATGCGGTGAAAACCCTTGGGCAGCACGTGCAGCAGGAAGCGCCGGATGAACTCGTGCGGATGAAGCCGCATCGTCTTCCAGCGGCCGGGGCCGTTGACGCGATAGTCCTTCCAGCGGAACGCAATGCCGGTGTCGTCGGCTGCAACGAGGCGGCGGTTCGAAATGGCGACACGATGAGTGTAACGGGAGAGATAGCGCAGCACTTGCTCGGGCCCTGCGAACGGCGCCTTGCAGTGGACCACCCACTGGATGCGCCGCAGCGGGGCAATGAACCGCTTGAACGTTCTCTTGTCGGCGAGTCCGGCGTGGGTGTTGAAGAACTTCAACTGGCCGGCGTCGTGCGCATCCACGAGCATCGCCAGCATCTTGCCCCGAAACAGGCGCGCCAGCATTTTGACATGCACGAGGAAGTTGGAGCGGGAGGAGATCCATCGCGTGCCGTCGAGCGAGAGCCCTCCACCTGGCACGATCATATGCACGTGCGGATGATGGGTGAGTGCCGAGCCCCACGTGTGCAGCACGGCGGTAATACCGATCCGCGCACCGAGGCGCTTAGGATCGGCAGCGATGGCGAGCGTTGTCTCGGCCGCTGCCTTCATGAGCAGGTCGTAGACCACGCGCTTGTTCTGGTACGCGATGTCACGCAGCTCGCTCGGTAGCGTGTAAACGACATGAAAGTACGGTACCGGCAAGAGCTCGGCTTCGCGATCGGCTAACCATCGGCGTGAGGCCGCAGCCTGGCAGTTCGGGCAATGCCTATTACGGCACGAGTTAAAAGCGATCAGCGTATGGCCGCACGCCGCGTTCTCGCAACGCGCGACGTGCCCGCCGAGCGCTGCCGTGCGGCAGCGCTCGATCGCACTCATCACCTTCAGCTGATCGAGGCTCACATGGCCGCGGTTGGCCTCGCGCCAAGCGGGACCGTGGTCGCGGAGGATGTCCGCGACCTCCAGAGCTGGTCGAACCACAACCGACGGCGCTATTGCGCCGGCGGCTCCTCAGTGTCTCGCTTTGCGCGCCTGTGGTGCCGCGCGCTCAGGCGCGCGAGCGGGCTCTCGATCTTGGCGATTATTCCGGTCGCCACGCGGGTGTAGCGAGCCGTCGTCTCGAGCTTGTCGTGTCCAAGCAACGCCTGAATCACCCGAATGTCTTTGCCGTCCTCGAGCAGATGGGTTGCGAAGGAATGGCGAAGCGAATGAAGAGAGAGCGTTTTGCGCAGCCCCGCCGCTTTCGCCGCCTCCTTGAACAGCCGGCTGAACTGACGCGTGGTCAGAGGCCGATGCTCATCGCGACCGGGAAACAGCCAGCGTTGTTCCGGCGCGATGCCGGCGTCTTGCTCGGTCGGGCGCGCCTTCCACCATTGCCGCAACAGCTCGAGGACCTCCGCCGGCAGCATCACGTGCCGGTCCTTGCGGCCCTTCGACTGCACGATGCGGATGATCATCTGCTCGCTGTCGATGTCGCCCGCCCGCAGCCGCACCACTTCGCCGGCCCGCAGCCCGCAACCATAGGCGAGGGTCAGCATCGCTCGCGCCTTCAGGCTCGTCGCCATACCGAGAATGCGCTTGACCTCCTCAGGGCTCAGCACCGGCGGCAGCTTCTGCGGCTCCTTGATGTGCCAGACTTCGGCCGCCAGATCGTGGCGACGCAGCGTGACGCGGAACAGGAAGCGCACGCCGGTCATGATCCGATTGCGGTTACAGATGCTCGCACCGCTCTCGATGAGATACAGCTGAAATCGCCGCACCTCGTCGGGCGTTGCCGTATCGGGCGAGCGGTTGAGCCAGGCGGCGAACCGCTTGCAACTGTAGACGTGGCTGCGCTGCGTGTGCGGGTTGAGTTTGCGCGCAGCCATATCTTCGATCATACGCTGACGCAGCGGACTGACAGAGTTGGTCTCGCTCATGGGGAGCTCCATCCTGAGTGAGGTTGACGGCACCTCGATTCTCAGGACGGGGCTCTCCACCTGCTATTGGCGTCCTCTCGGCCGGCTACCGGCCTCTCGGCTCCTGCCCCCGCGCAGCGGGCTGGAGCGCAGCGACTTTGTGCCCTGGCACTTAGCGGCCACCGACGTACGCGACGGTAGGTCCGCAGTTGGCGAACGCGGACGTCGCATCCCCCTGGGACACTCCAGGCCGAGGCGCATCTCTCGTTAGTATTCGGGCCTCACGCGGCCCGAACGCCGTCCGCGTCTGTCACCCGCACGCCAAGCACGGCCGCTGGCGCGCAGTTGGACCTGCGCCAGCGCGGCTACTTCGTCCAGCCCGCCAGCGCGCGCGGGGCGACGATCGGCGACGCCACGTTGCTGATCAGCACCCGGTCGCGCTCGCGCAGGGGCCGGTCCATCTCGCGGGCTGATGACAACGCCCGCGGAGAGTACTCACAGGATTGAAAAATCCGTCGACCTATTCATCCGCCTCACCCCAAGACAAGCAGCATGCCATGGCTGCGACAGCACAGAGTGCGATTACCGTAATCGGCATTGATATCGGTAAGACCTCGTTCCACGTCGTTGGGCTCGATGGTCGTGGCGCAATCGTGCTGCGGCAGAAGTGGTCGCGTGGTCAGGTCGAAACACGCTTATGATCCATGCTCGAAGAGTCTTGGTCAAGCGGTAGTTGTTCTCCCCGTAACCAGGCCTTGATCCGTCGTAAAACCCGATGGACGAGAAACGCACCCACTAAAAGCCCAAGACCAACTAAGAAAGCGACAACAAACATCGCTGCAACCAAGGTATTCAGCAAAGCCGCCCACGGCGTGGCTTGCTCGTGAGCCTTGATCTTGTCTACGGTGCTCTCCAGGCGGATCGTCCCAGATAGGTTGTCCCGGCGCATCCCGGCTACCTTGTGCGGACCCTGAGCGGTGACCAGCAAGGTCTGAACCAGAGGGCCGAACTCCTCACGAGGTAATATGGCACACCAGTCCGCGAGTGTATATAATTGCGCCCACCCATCGCACTACGTAGGGGGTCCCATTTGCTCGGGTATCTGATGAGTTGGGCATCCAAAAAGGGCCATCTCAAGACCGTCCGCTATCTGCATAGAGTCGGTGTCGAGCCGAAAGTACACAACGACGACCCGCTGTGCCGGGCATGCGACGGCGGCAACCTGGACATCGTTCGCTATCTCCATCAAACCGACAGCAAAATTTTCGCACGCGACAATGAGCCTCTCTGTCGGGCGGCTGCGGCGGGTCACCTAGAGCTAGTTAGCTACATCCATCAGAATATGGGAGACATTTCGGCGCGCGATAACGAACCGTTGCGAGGCGCGGCTGCCGGCAAGCATGCGTCGGTCGTCCGATATCTTCACGAATCACCCCTCCGCGTTTTGGAAGGGCATGGGAGAGGTCAACGAACGAGTTTTGGGCTGGTCGGGTGAGCAGAATTTCAAACGCACCCTCAATCAGAATTATTTTAAGTTCATCCCTATCGCACCTGACGAGCCGC
>DASSJW010000976.1:0-3795 GCA_035690995.1 Xanthobacteraceae bacterium | reverse complement strand
GATGTTGTTGACGCGCGCCATCTTGTCGTTGCCGGCAATGTGGATCGAG
This sequence comes from Xanthobacteraceae bacterium, assembly GCA_035690995.1. Taxonomy (GTDB): domain Bacteria; phylum Pseudomonadota; class Alphaproteobacteria; order Rhizobiales; family Xanthobacteraceae; genus VAZQ01. The sequence continues at coordinate 3,746 of DASSJW010000976.1, read as the reverse complement.
GCGACGTCGGCGCCGTCGTAGCCGTGTTCGGCCCGCAAATCCAAGATCGCCTGCACCGATGTGTGGGCGGTGATGTGGCAGGGAAAACGCTTGAGCATGATCGAGCGGGTTGCGTAGCTGTCTCCGAGACCGCGGGTGAGTTCGCCCGCATCGAACGCGTCGCCGCAGAACACGCGCAGGAAGCCGAACTCGCCTTCGAGCACGCTCACCGGTCCAGTAAAGCCGTCGGCCGCCAGGCTCGCGGCGAGCACGCCGCTTTCGGCCGCGCGTCCGAGATGGAGACGCTTGACCATGGCGCCGGTCCCCGAGCGGGCGAATTCCATCAGCCCGCAGGATAGCGACCCGGCAATGCCGAGCGCGTTGCGCATATGCTCGGCGTCGAAGCCCATCAGGCGCCCGCAGGCAATCGCCGCGCCGAAAGGGCCAGTGGTGCCGGGCGCGTGAAAGCCGCGGCCCTCGTTGCTGTGATGCGTCGCGCGCCCGATCCGGATCATGACCTCGGCGCCCGCGAGGAAGGCAGCGATCAGCTCGCGACCGCTGCTGCCGCGCTGCTGCGCCACGGCAAGGCCGGGCGCAAGCAGGGTCGCGCCCGGATGCACACCGGTGCTCGGCCAGGTGAGATTGTCCATCTCGAAGGCATGGGCGAGACAGCCGTTGGCCAAGGCGGCGGATGGCGCATGCACCCGTGCTCCGCCGGGTCCGAGAATGCGGCTCTTGCCGCCGGCGCCGTTCTGCTCCGCGAACGCTACGACGATCCGGCTCCACGGCAGATCATAACCGTAAATGATGGTGGCGATCGTGTCGGTGATGCATTGCTTGGCGCGCTCGATCACGTCGGACGGGAAATCGTCGTACCGGCAGGACACCGCATAGCCCGCGACTTGCACCGTCTCTTTCGCCATGTGCAAAACCTGCCTGAGGTCCGGCGGGAGTGGATCGCTGTGCCCGTCCAAGCTAGGATAAGGGCGCTTTGCCGGTGCCGTCTGAAGATGCCTTGTGTCCGGCCAAGCCAATAACATCAGACTGCTTCCCGGCCCAAGGAGAAACGTCCGTGACACGCTCCGCGCTCGCGTCGGTGCTGCTGTTGGGAATGCTGGCCTGCGCTTCGGCGCAGGCGCTGCCGCCTGGATATCCGGCGGATTACCAGGCGATCGTTTCAGCGGCCGAGCAGGAGGGCAGCGTCGCCGTCTATTCCGCGACCGATTCCGCCAGCGCCGATGCCTTGCTCAAGGATTTTCGCGCGCTCTATCCCAAGGTGCAGATCAGATATTACGATCTCAACTCGACCGAAATCTACAACCGCTATCTCAGCGAGACGGCGGCCAATGCCGAGACCGCCGACGTGCTGTGGAGCGGGTCGATGGATCTTCAACTCAAGCTGGTTGCGGACGGCCATGCGCTGACCCATCACTCTCCGGAATCGGCAAAAATGCCGAAATGGGCGGTGTATGAGGATCGCGCCTGGGGAACGACGTTCGAGCCGCTCGTGATGGCCTACAACAAGCGGCTGCTTCCGGCCGATGCCGTGCCGGCTTCGCATGGAGATCTCCTGCGTCTGCTCAAGGAACGTCCGCAGCTTCTCGCCGGCGGCAAGCTCACCTCCTACGATCCGGAGAAGAGCGGCTTCGGCTTTCTGCTCATGACGCAGGACGAGAAATACTTTCCGCAATTCTGGGAGCTTGCCGCCGCCTTCGGGCACGGCACCGGCCGCTTTTATCCTTCCAGCGGCACCATGATCGAGCGGATTACCTCGGGCGAGCATCTGCTCGGCTTCAATGTGATCGGCTCCTACGTCGTGCTGCGGCAGAAAAAGGATCCCGACCTCGGCCTCGTTTATCCGAACGACTATGTGCTGGTCATGTCGCGGGTGGCATTCATTCCCAAGAATGCAAAGCGTCCGAATGCGGCCAAGCTGTTCATGGATTATCTCCTGTCCGCCCGCGCGCAAACGATCATGGCAAATCAGGCCATGCTGTTCGCGCTGCGCGATGATGTCGAAGGGCCGTACTCCGCCGCCGCGCTGTCGAAGGAGCTCGGCAGCCGCATCAAGCCGATTCCGGTCGACATGAGCCTGCTCGCCGCACTGGCGCCGGCCAAGCGCTTGGCGATGATGCGTCGGTGGCAGGAAACCGCGCGCGCCCAGTAGCAGCGATGGCCGTCCCGCGCTCCGATCTGCGCGCATGATCTGGCTCCGCCTGCCGACGGTCGCGATCCTGGCGGCGGTGGTGCTGCTGCCGGTCGGGGTGGTCGTCTATCAGAGCGTGCTGGACGAGCCGTTTTTCTCGCCCGCAGCACGCCTGAGCCTCGCGTCCTACGAATTCATCTTGAGCGAGCCGGATTTCGCGCGCGCGTTTCTGACCTCGGTGATCCTGGCCGCCGGAATGACGGCGATCGCCGTGCCGCTCGGCGGACTGCTTGCCTTTCTGGTGGTGCGCACCGATCTGCCGGCGAAACGCCTGATCGAGCCCGCGCTGCTGGTACCGATCGTGTTGTCGCCGATCGTGATCGCATTCGGCTATGTGGTGGCCGTCGGCCCGGTCGGCTTCGCATCGTTGGCGGTCAAGCGCCTGATCGGCTTCGTCCCCTGGAATCTGTACTCGCTGACCAGCTTGGTCGTCATCGCCGGGCTCACCCATGTGCCGCACGTCTATCTGTTTTCATCGGCGTCGCTGCGCAAGCTCAACCTCGAGCTTGAGGAGCAGGCACGCATCCTGGGCGCCGCTCCGTGGCGCGTCGCCGTGACCATCAGCCTGCCGCTGGTGGGGCCGGCGCTCGTCTATAGCGGCGTCTTGATCTTTTTTCTGGGCTTCGAATTGTTCGGGTTGCCGCTGGTCATCGGCGACCCGGCCAACGTGCTGGTTCTCACGACGTATCTCTTCAAGCTGACGAATATTCTGGGCACGCCGTCCTATCAGCTCATGGCCGTGGTGGTGGTCGCGATCGCATTGGTGACGCTGCCGCTGGTCTATCTTCAGCGTCACCTGCTGCGCGTGGCGGAGCGCTACGTCACCGTGGGCGGCAGGGGCGGCCAGTCCGGGCCGCTGCGCCTCGGCCCGTGGCGCTGGCTCGCGCTTGCCGGAATCGTCGCCTGGCTGACGATTGCCATCGGCCTTCCGCTCGCCGGCGTCCTCCTGCGCGCCTTCGTCAGCCGTTGGGGCGAGGGCATCAACCCGTTCGATACTCTGACGCTGCAGAACTTTCGCGACCTCGCCGAACACCCGAACTTGCTCGGAAGCATCCTCAACACGTTTCTGCTGGCGACGGTGGGAGCGGCCGCCTCGGTTGCGGCTTATGGGCTGATCGCGCTCGTGACCCATCGCTGGCGCAGCCGCTTGGTCGCAATGGTCGACTATCTCGTGCTGCTGCCGAGATCCCTGCCGGGGCTGGTGGCGGGGCTTGCGTTCCTCTGGGTCTTTCTGTTCGTGCCCTATCTCGGGGTTCTGCGCAGCTCCCTGGTCGGGATATGGCTTGCCTACAGCGTCGTGTGGCTCGCCTTTGGCCTGCGGCTGATCTCGGCGTCGCTGTCGCAGATTGCGCCTGAGCTGGAAGAGGCCGCGCGCATCGCCGGGGCGGGCCCGGCGCGGGTCGTGCGCGACGTGACGCTGCCGCTGATCCGGTTCGGACTGCTGAGCTCCTGGCTCCTCTGCTTCATGATCTTCGTGCGCGAATATTCCACCGCCATCTATCTGCAGGGGCCCGGCACCGAGGTGCTGGGCGCGCTCATCGTCTCGCTGTTCGGCGGCGGC
>DASSJW010000975.1:0-2305 GCA_035690995.1 Xanthobacteraceae bacterium | reverse complement strand
GCGAGCCCGACATTGATCTCCGGCATGGAGAAGTAGGCGTTGTCGGACGCGATCATGATGTCGCAGGCGAGCATCAGTACGAAGCCCGCGCCGATCGCCGGCCCGTTCACGGCGGCGATGACCGGCTTGGCGCAGTCCGTCACCGCATAGAAGAATTCGCGCACCAGGCGGTTGTGACGGGCGTAGTCGCCCGGCTCGTGCACCAGGTCGACCCGCTCCTTGAGGTCGGCACCGGCGGAAAAGGTGTTGCCGGCCGCAGTGAGGATGGCGACGCGGATGTCGTCGCGGTCGCTGATCGCATCGAAGACGGTGATCAGCTCCTCGCGCGTCCGCCGGTTCTGCGCATTCACGGGCGGACGGTCGAAAGTGACGGTGGCGATGCCGTCGGCGACATCGAGCCGGAATTGCGTAAGATCCATGGCCTGTCCCGCAGAAAGCCTATCGCACCGGCACCCGGTGCATGGTGAAAATATTGTCGACCGAGGTGTAATCCATGTAGCCGAGGCGGGCGATCGGCCGGATGCGCGCCATGTCGATATTGCCGTCGACGATCACGGAATCATCGATGTGAACGTTGACCACCTCGCCGATGACGAGCGAATTGACCGTCTTCTTCCCGTTCGAGCAGACGAGGTCGATGGTCTTGTTGTAGATGCATTCGAGCGCGATCGGAGAGCGCTCGACCCGCGGCGGTTTCACCACCCGGGAGGCAACCATCTTGAGGCCGGCTATATCGGCCTCACTGATGTCCTCGGGATGATCGCTGCCGGTGATGTTCATCTCGCTGCGCAGGTCGTAGGTCGCCAGATTGAACACGAACTCGCCCGATAGCTCCGCGTTGCGTTGGGAGTGCTTGCGGGTGCTGCTGGAGAACATGACGAAGGGCGGCCGCGTCGAAATGATGTTGAAGAAGCTGTAGGGCGCGAGATTCACCACGCCGGCCGGGCCGATGGTGGTAATCCAGCCGATCGGCCGCGGCACCACGAGACAGGTGCCGGGATCGTGCGCGAGACCATGCGGCTCGCTGCGCGGATCATAGTCCATGCGATGTCATCCCCTGTTGAACCGACCCACCTTATCCTTCCCGCTCGCCGGTGAGGAACTGCGGGAATTATTCACCCTGGATGTTCGCGCTCTTGATGAGATCCGTGAGGCGCTTGGCATCCTCCTGCACATAGGCGGCAAATTCCTTCGGGGGCAACAGGAACACTTCCGTGCCCTGGGCCGCGAACTTGGCCTTGATCTCCGGCGACGCCAGGACCTTTCCGAGCACCGCCGCGAGCCGGTCGACGATTGCCGGCGGCGTGCCGGCGGGTGCAGCGACACCGTACCAGGTGGCGACGTCAAAGCCCTTGAGTCCGAACTCGTCGAGCGTCGGCACGTCGGGCAATTGCTCGGCGCGCTTCATCGTGGTCGTGGCCAGCGCCCGCAATTTTCCCGACCCGATATGCGGCAAAAGCACCGGCGCATTGAGGAAGGCGAGGTCGATCTGCCCGGAGAGGAGATCGGTGGTCGCCGGCGCGGCCCCCTTGTAGGGAATGTGATTGAGCTTCGTCCCCGTCATCTGCTGGAACATCTCGGCGGCAAGATGGGGCTGGCTGCCGTTGCCGACGGAGCCGTAGCTGAGCGTGCCGGGCTTCTGCTTCGCCAGTGCGATCAGTTCCTTGACGTCGTGTACCGGCAGCGCCGAGCGCACCACCAGGACATTGGGCACGCTGGCGATCATGGCGACGAACGCGAAGTCGCGGATGCCGTCGTAGCCGATCTTGGGCATGAGCGCCGGCGTGACGATGTGCGCGGACGCCGTCGACAGCAGCAGGGTGTAGCCATCCGCCGGCGCGCGCACGACCTGCTGGGCGGCGATCGCGGTGGCGGCACCGGGCTTGTTGAGGATGACGACCTGCTGCCCCAGACTATCTCCCATCGCCGAGGCGAGCGGGCGCGCCAGCGCGTCGGCGGGTCCGCCGGCCGCGTACGGGTTGACCAGCATGATCGGGCTCGAGGGATAGGACTGCGCATGCAAGACTGTGGCGGCGGTTAAGACGCTCAATGCGAGCGCCGCCGCGCATGCACCCATACGATTCCATCCGCCGATGGCCTTCATGGTCCCTCTCCGCAGTCCCGACGTGCTCGACATCGCCGCTTCGTAATGCTAGCCCGAAGGTCTTTCCAGCGCCATCTGCGGGCCGCTGCCCACAGGATCTTCCATGAAGCTGCACTGGTCGCCGCGTTCACCGTTCGTGCGGAAGGTGATGATCGTCGCGCACGAACTCGGCCTGACCGACCGCATCACCTGCGTGCGCAC
>DASSJW010000974.1:0-6451 GCA_035690995.1 Xanthobacteraceae bacterium | reverse complement strand
CCAGTTCGGGAGGATCGCTCGACGCACCGCGTCGCCGTCGATTTTGAAGGTGATTGCCGACGCGGCGATGCGCGCCGCAGCGCGCATCGTCAACGCAGCAACATCCAAATCGCCTGCAACCACGCGCGCGGCTGCGCTTGCTCTCGGGCTCCTCCTCACGCCGTCTTTGTCCGACGCCATCGATGCCATCACCGGCACGGTCGCGTCCTTCGTGCAGGCCGATATCGGCCACCTCAGCTTCATGCCCCCCGCTTGGGGGCAGCCGGCCGCGCTCACGACCTCACAGGCGGACGCGCTCAACGCGTACAACAATGCAGTGAGCCAATTTAAGTCGATCCTCGGCCAGCGGCGGGCACAGATCAATTCGCGGCAACCGCTGCCGAACCTGCCGGGACAAGCGCTCTATCTTGCTCGCAACAACATGATCAGCGCGTACAAGGATCTCACCGACGCGGTTCCGTCCAGAATCGGAAGGGCCAATAAATTCGGAATCCCTCCGGCGTATTTCGATGCCGACAATGAGCCGCTTCTCGACGAGTATACGAATCTCTTCACCATCATGCAGGCCCCACCCGCCAATGCGCAGAACTCGGATACGCCGTTTCGTGACGTTGTCGATCTCGGAACCGCTATTGGACGAGCCAAGGGCCTTGATGCCGCGAATGCCGAGCTGGCAGGCCTGATCAGCTTGGGCCTGTTCTTTGCCGAGACAAATGGCAATCAAAACATGGGAAATGCGCGCTCGAATACCTACAAGGGAAGTCTGCAAACCGGTGTATCTGAAGATCAGAATGGTCGAAGGAAATGGGCGGCGATTAAAAGATCGATTGCGACCTTGGATCCTGCCCTGAGTGCCCGCGACGACAGGGAAGAGGCGCGGGTTGGCAATCTGGATCATCGGTTCAATCACTGGACCGCCGTGAGAGATGGCCTGATGAACGCGCACGCGGAACTGTTCCTGCAAATCCCGGCGATCGTGAAAGCATTGCCCAATCCGATTGATCAGATGAAGCTGTTTGAGCTCATCCAGATCATTCCCAGTCCGACCAGGTCGGCTCTCGCTTCAGGCAATTTTGCCGCCTACAGAATTTCTGATCCGACGATCATGGGATATCTGCGCAACAATAGCGTCTTCACCTTTGGACAAGCTGACAGGGCAAAGACATCAGCGACCTTTCGCGAAATCCTCAATGCGATGTGGCTCTTCAATGACAAATTCGAACGAGCGCTGTCCAAATTCAAGGAGATCAAGGCTCGTTGATTGCTAGGTTGTGCGCCACGGCGTCGCCCATTCGACAAGTGACGTGAGGTGCGCTCCGGATCAAACCGAGAAAAACTCACTGCGAGCAAATGTTTTCCATTTTCCCCCGATGACAGACGTAGGTGAGCAGTGCCAGCACGTCGGACTGGTGCCGCAAAGCAGACAATCAGATATTGCTCTTAGTGTCCTCGTCTGTTCACAACAATTGCGTTTGCCTCTTCAAAACGGCGAACCGCGCGTTCGGGATCGAACGGCCCTTCCAGCAGGGTTTCAGGGTCCCATTCGCTCCTGTGCGCGGGATCAAAAAAATCACCGCCGTACACATGAATTGCGCCGGTCAGGCGTGGAATTGGATTGGTAACTGAATGAATGATGTCGGGTCCGAGCGGTTCCGCGTCCCGCTCGGACAGCGCCTTGGCGCCGGCAGCCTCGACCTTCCCCAGGCCGCCGGGCAGGCGGCGCCAGAAGATGTTGTCTTCGCGTCCCGTATAGATGCCGATGACCGCCCACATTGAATGGTTGTGGGGCACGACGGTCATCATGGGCGCCCATACGACATTGAGGACCGTCAGATCACGGGACTGATGGAGCTTGTGGAGGCCGGCGCATTTCGGTTCGCCCAGACCTTTCAGCACGGAAGCCGGATCGGCGACTGCCCGCGCGACGACGTCGCGCACATTCTTCTGCGATTTGTCGGCCGCAAGCGCGACACGGCAATCTGCAATGAATTGGTCGAGGTCAAACATGGTGCGGCCCAATCGCGAACGTCTTAGCACATTTCAACTGTCGATCGTGAGCTTTGCCCCCTCAAGACCGGACCCCACTTGCCCATCGACAAATGATGATGGCACCGAAATGCGCTGACAAAAGTGGGGCAGAGCGTTTGGGCGAGCAATCGCGCCAACTCCCTCTTGGGCTGGGTTCCGGTTATCTGCTCGCGAGGTACTGCTTCGCCGCGACCAGGTCGGGCCGCGCAGTATCGGCGTTGCCCGCAAGCGAGACGAGCTTTTCGTAGTAGTTCTTGGCCAGCGCCCGATCAGCGGCCCGATCGGCGGCCTTGGCGGCGCCCGCAAAGGAGCGGTAGCGGTTCGGATTGTTCCGCAGCGACGTTTCGAATTCTTTCAGCGCCTGTGCCGGCTCATTCGCCTCGAGCAGCAGCTCGCCGAGCAATTCCCGGATCGGCGACAGGCGATTTTCCATCGCGACATGCTTGCCGCTTCGATCTTCGAGGTCGGCGGCCTGGCGCATCGCCGCAACAGCCTCCCCTTTGCGGCCCTCGGCGAGCGCGAGCCAAGCGTCGGCAGCCTGCTCCTGGATGGCCACCTGTCCCGTCCAGTAAGCATCGTTTGCCTTGGCAAGCTTGTCCTTGAGCGCACCGAGTTGAGCGACGGCTTCCCTGGCCTTCGGCAGTTCCTGGCTGCGGGCGGCGCCGATCGCGCGGCCGAACCAGGTGATCGCCTCGGCCTGCGCGAATGGCGTTTTCGGTATTGCGAGCACCATGGCCTCGGCCCAGGCTCCGCGCTCGAAGGCATAGCGGACGGGAATGGCCGCAAAGGCCGTGTGCCCGCTGTAGCGGAAGTTCGCCGGATATTCCGCAACGCTGTTGCGCGCATCGACAATGCGTTTAGCCTGCTGGTCCTCGCCCAGTTGCAGATAGGCGTTGGTCAGAAAGTCGAGGAAATGGTAACGCCCAGGGTCTTTCGCAGGATCGGCGGCCGCCTGCGGATTGACGCGGGCCGTGTATGCGATCGTTTCGTCATCGGCCGCGCGATCCGAGCCGATCACCTCCTGCCACATACCGAGCGTCGAGAAGATGTGTGAGGGCATGTGCAGCGCATGCGGCGCCGAAGGCGCGAGTTGCGCGCATCGCGCAGCTGCGATTGCCCCCCGCATCGCGAGCTCGGGGTAATCATAGCTGTGGATGATGTAATGCGGGATGCCGGGGTGATTGGGATACCTCAGCTCTAGCTTTTCGAGGATATCGGCGGCCTTGAGCTGCCTGGCATAGGTTTTGTCGGCGGGATCGGCCGCCTCGTTGAGCGCAAGCGCATAGAAGATCGCCGCCTCGGCATCGCCCGGATAGCGTGCCGACAAGCGCGCCATCGCGGCCTCGTAATTGGCGGTGCGCGTGCGCTGAGGGACGGTTGCATAGTCCTGATAGAAGGCGGCCAGCGCCTCGATCCATGCGCTCTCGCGCTCGGTTTTTTGCGAAGCTGCGCGCGCTAGCTCAATTGCTTCCCAACCACGCTTGAGGACATCGCCGGGAAATGGGCCAACGAGCGGATTGGGCCGTTGGCTGATCGCGATGCCCCAATGGGCCATGGCGCAGGTGGGTTCCTTTTCGACGATGGCGGAGAACGTCTTCACCGTTTCTGGAAAGAAAAAGGAATGCTGCATTGCGACGGCGCGGTTGAATTGCGTTTGCGCGGCCGGACTGCAAGAGATCGGGAAACTGACCTCGCCCAACCGTTCCTCGTTCGCGCGCACAACCGTTTGATTGAGCGGCGCGATTAGCGCCGAGATGAAGACAACTTGTGCGATCCGCGAGCGTGCCATGACGAGCCCCGTTTCCATTTGCGTCGGGCAGGCTAGCCACAGGCCTATTGATGTGTCCAATTCATTTATGTTTCAATTAATGATGATAATTTGGAATATCTTCCAATGAACCTGCGGTTCCTGCGCACCTTCGTCGCGATCGCCGACAATGCGGGTTTCGCGCGCGCGGCCGCACGGCTCAATCTGACCCAGTCGGCCGCATCGCGGCAAATCCAAGCGCTAGAGGATGAGTTGGGCTTGCGGCTGTTTGCGCGTATCGGCCGCAGCGCGCGGTTGACGGCGGAAGGCGAGGACCTAGTGGTGCGCAGTCGCCGCCTGTTATCCGACGTAGAGGCAATCGGAGCACGCGCGAGCGCCCTCAGAAGTGGAGAGGCCGGAGTGCTTCGGGTTGGCGCCACCCCGCAGGTGATCGAGAATCTGCTCGCGGGGTTCTTGCCCCGTTACCGCAAGCGTCATCCCGGCGTTGACGTTTCTCTCGTAGAGGACGGCGGAGCCCGCCTGCCGGGCCGCCTTGAACGCGGCGATCTCCACATCGCCATCATGCCGGCGGGCGAGGACCGCTTCAGCGGCCGACTGCTCTATCCAATGCACCTCTTGGCCGTGCTGCCGCGGAGACACCGCCTCAGCCGCCGCGCCGTGCTCGAAGTGGCTGAGCTTGCCGACGAACCGCTGCTGCGCCTCACTCCCGGCTTCGCGTCACATGGTTGGTTCGAGGCTGCCTGCCAGATTGCGCACATCCGGCCACGCGTGCTGCTTGAAAGCGTCGCTCCCCAGACGCTGATCGCATTGGCGCAGGCCGGCCACGGCATTGCTGTGGTTCCCTCTCCGGTGCGGATTCCGCGCACGGGAATTCGCGTGGCCGTGGTGGTGCATCGCCGAGTGCCGATCGGCCGATGGACGCTCGCCGCCTGGGATCCGCAGCGCTTCTTGGCGCCCTACGGCATGCAATTCGTCGAAGAACTGGTTGGCCACTGCGCGCGTGGTTATCCCGGCAGCGAATACGTTCGGCGCGCGCCGGCGCTGCCCAAGCCAAATGCTGGGTAGGAGGTCAGCTTCGGGACAATAAGCGGCTGTAGTCACCCGTCCGCGCGAGGTGTGATCGTGTCCAAGGAGCGGACATTGGTCGGCGGGGTCGACAGGTCTCTCAGTCTCATCAAGAGACATCGAGGCAGAAGTCGCTTGCAATGGACCGCATATCCAATCCGGAGCGTTCCGCGGCGTCATGCGATCACGCGCTCCGGCGCAAGCGTCGGCGTGTCGGCAGACCGCCCTAGGGCTGTGGCCCCGAATGACGCAGATCATGCTGGGCGGCGCGAAACACGTTGCTGTAGAGACCCGCAATCCACTGACGCCCGCTCGACGTCACATTGAGGTAACGGATCGCCGCCTGGATGTGCGGAGAGATGTTGTTCCAATAGAATTGCGGATATTTGTCGATGAGGTCCGCGGGCGATCCATAGCCAAGCTGCTTGTTCATGCCGACCTCTTCAAATTCGTGGTAAAGCGCATTGGCTTTCCTCAAATAGTGAGGGTCGCCAAGCTGGCCAATGAGATCCGCCGCCCGCAGGAGCGAGCCCTCCTCGTCGACATCCTCCTCGTCGGCCGGGGACGAGTACGGGAATCGCGTGAACCCGATCGCGCGTGCGATCCGTGCGCCGTCGAGCTCTTCAATGGCCGCAACGCGATCGAGCACAAACAGCTTCGAGCGCTCGACATGATATGGCGCAAGCGCGGCGTCGGAGGATCCGCGCGGCAATGAAACCTTGCGCCCGGTCCCGTCGACAACGTAGCCATCGTCCTCGTCCCCTTTGACGACGCCACGGACGTACCCGATATCATGCGTCAGGCAGGCGACGATGAAGTTCGAATAATCGGCCGGTGTCGAAGGCATCAGGAGGGCGCGACCCTTGAAGATGTCGTGGCCGGCCAGAGTGACGAGCATGGTATGCTCGACATTATGGTAGAGGGCATCGCTATTCCCGATGCATTCGAGCGCCAACTGGGCGGCAAACGGAATGAGCTCGGCCAGGCGCGCATGCGACGACCCGAACCGATTTTTCATATCGGAGGCCAGAAACGAGCCCAGGGCTTGTGCCGCTAGCGCGGGGAGCGTCATCATGCGTCCCGGCCTACATGCTTGTCGGCTGCCCAATCATCGTGGATCGACGGTCGTAGGTCAATTCCGGCGTCGCGGGCGCGGCCTCGTCACCATGTCGTCGGGACCGGCACCGGCTCCACACTGCCTTCGATAGCCGGGTGGGATCGCGGCGTCGCGACACAGCGCGATGGGCCTCAGGCTGCCATGCGCGGCTGGAAAAGCGGTCCGGGCGAGCGTGGCGACCGGCGCGCAACGTATGATGGGGTCGGCCCGATGGGCGATGCGTCCATCCATTCAATAAGGATCGCCGGACCGGCCGACTCGGATGCGGTCAGCGCCCTGCTCGCGGCAAGCTATTCGCGTTTGTTGGCCGCTCGCTATGACCGCGACCTACTGGGCCGCGCCCTGCCGTTCATGACCAGCGCCAACCCGATATTGCTCGCGTCCGGCACCTACTATGTTGCGGAGCGAGAGCCCGGCCATCTTGTCGGATGTGGAGGCTGGACGACAGCACGGCCGGGAAGCGGCGAAGTCAT
>DASSJW010000973.1:0-4286 GCA_035690995.1 Xanthobacteraceae bacterium | reverse complement strand
ATTCACCTCGCGCTTTCCCAGCATAATGATGTCCTGACCGCCGGAAATTTCCTCCCACACGTTCTTCTTGCCGTCGAGCGCGTCGCGGGACTGATCGACGTAGCCAAGATGCACGGATTCGCCGATCTTGATCGTGCCTTTGTCCGGCTGTTCCTGCCCGACGATCATGCGGAACAGCGTTGTCTTGCCGGCCCCGTTCGGGCCGATCACGCCGACGATGCCGCCGGGCGGCAGCTTGAAAGTGAGGTTGTCGATCAGCAGGTTGTTGCCGAACGCCTTGGTGAGCCCCTCGAAATCCACGACGTTTTGCCCGAGCCGTTCGGTCACCGGGATGATGATCTGCGCTGTCTGGGTCGTCTTCTCCGCGGCCTGCTTCACCAGTTCTTCGTAGCGCTGATAGCGCGCCTTGGACTTCGCCTGCCGTGCGCGCGGAGAGGCCGCGATCCATTCCTGCTCGCGCGCGAGCGTGCGTTGGCGTGCTTCCTCCTCGCGGCCTTCCTGGGCGAGCCGTTTCTGCTTCTGCGAGAGCCAGGCCGAGTAATTCCCCTCGTAGGGAATGCCGCGTCCGCGATCGAGCTCGAGGATCCAGCCGGTGACGTTGTCGAGGAAGTAGCGGTCGTGGGTGACGATCAGGATGGCGCCGGGATAGTTGCGCAGATGGCCTTCCAGCCAATTGACGGATTCGGCGTCGAGGTGGTTCGTGGGCTCGTCGAGCAGCAATAACTCGGGCTGCTCGAGCAGCAGCCGGCAGAGTGCGACCCGCCGGCGCTCGCCGCCGGAAAGCTTAGCGACGTCGGCGTCATCCGGCGGACAGCGCAGCGCGTCCATCGCCTGGTCGACCTTGGAGTCGAGATCCCATAGCCCCTTGGACTCGATCTCGTCCTGCAGCTTGGTCATCTCGTCCGCGGACTCGTCCGAGTAGTTCATGGCGAGTTCATTGTAGCGATCGAGGATCGCCTTCTGCGGCGCGACGCCCTCCATCACGTTCTCGCGCACGCTCTTGCTCGCATCGAGCGCCGGCTCCTGCTGCAGATAGCCCACGCGGGCGCCCTCGGCCACCCAGCCTTCGCCGGTGAATTCCTTGTCGATGCCCGCCATGATGCGCAGCAGCGTCGATTTGCCGGAGCCGTTGACGCCGAGCACGCCGATCTTGGCGTCGGGGTAGAACGACAAGTTGATGTTCTCCAACACCTTGCGGTTGCCCGGATAGGTCTTGGAGAGGCCTTCCATGTGATAGATGAACTGACGGGCCATCGGCGCCCTGCTCGCATCGGTTGGGCACCCATCGGCGCCGGATGTCGGGAAGTCGATGCTGATGTAACGACACCCGTGCGCCGGGGCAAGCCCGCCGCGCCGCTCTCTTTGAGCGGAAAAAAGCAAACAAGGGTGACGCGCGTCACATCCGCCAGACCGCGGCGGACGTATCTCGACATCGAGACAACGAATGCCGACGGAGTCTTACCAATGTTTAAGGCAATGACGTTGAACGTCGATGCCTGGCGGGCTCACCAACAAGCAAAGGCAGCACCGACGACGGCAGACGCCGCGCGGACAGTGTCATGATCACGATTGGCGCCGCGACCCGAACACTCATCCATCGCCGCAGGGCGTGGAGTGCGGCTGCCGACATTGCCGGCCTGTTCCGCACGCTGGCGAATGCGCTGTTCGACCCTTATCGGCCGGAACTGCACTATATGCGCGGCCCCGGCCCCAAATGGCGCGCCAAGCATCGCCCTCCGCTTTGATTCGCCTCTATCCGCGTACTCGGGGGGCTCCCCCAGCTCGTTCTCCAACCGGGACTGAGCGGGGCCTTCCGTTACGATCTTTATCCAACTGTGACCTGATTGCATCGGTTCTTAACCCTAACCGTAGCTTTTTTGCAACGGGTCGTCAGCAAACTGAAATCACTAACGAATTCGCACTGGTTTTTAACAAATTTGCCCGGACAATGGCGTGCAAATGGGGCGCTCTCCGCGGGGGCGGGGAGCGAAGCGAAACCGGCAAAGACACCAGTCGACCGGAGGGGGTCATGGGAAAGACAGTTCGCAAAGCGCCGGGCTTGGCGGCCGATCTCGCCGAATTTGTGCAGAATCTGGCCAGAAGCCTGTTCGACCCGTACCGACCCGAGCAGCATTATATGCGCGGCCCCGGGCCCAAATGGCACGCCAAGCATGATCGGGCGCACCTCGCCTATCGGGCGATCCCGGTGCTTGTTCCGGTCCGGGTGAAGCGCTGATCCTCGGCTCGCGCGGCCATTCGCAGATCTAGGCCTACGGCCAGCGTCGGCCCACCGGTCCCGCTCCATAGGGATCTCGACATCTGCACGTCGCACCCGCCTCACCAGGCTGAAAGGCGCTGGCCGTGAACTGCCGTGTGCTATAGGGGACGCGCTTCTCATTTCCCGCCTCCCACTTCCACGGGCCAACCACGGACATTTCGCCATGCCTCGCCAACGCTGCGCGATCCTCGACGACTATCAGAATGTCGTGCTCAAGGTGGCCGACTGGTCGAAGGTTTCGAGCGATCTCGACATCAAGGTTTTCAACCAGCACCTCGGCAGTCAGGATAATGTGATCAAAACGCTGCAAGGGTTCGACATCGTTTGCGCGATGCGCGAGCGCACCGCCTTCCCGCGCGCCGTTATCGAGAAGCTGCCGGACCTCAAGCTCCTGATCACGACCGGGTTGCGCAATGCCTCGATCGATGTCGCCGCCGCCAAGGAGCGCGGCGTCGTCGTCTGCGGCACGCCGTCGACCGGAAATCCGACCTCTGGGATCGCCATCGGCCTGATGCTCGAACTGACCCGTCGCATCGGTTACGAGAATGCGCGGATGAAGGCCGGCGTGCCGTGGCAGACCACCATCGGCATGGATCTCGACGGCCAGACGCTTGGAGTCCTCGGCCTCGGCAAGCTCGGCACCCGCACCGCCAAGATCGCCCAGGCGTTCGGAATGAAGGTCATCGCCTGGAGCCAGAATCTGACGCCGGAAAAGTGCAAGGAGGCGGGGGTCGACCATGTGAGCAAGGAGGATCTGTTCCGGCAGGCCGATTTCGTCACCATCCACGTCATCCTGTCCCAGCGCACACGTGGCCTTGTCGGCGCGAAGGAACTCGGGCTGATGAAACCTTCGGCCTATATCATCAACACCTCGCGCGGCCCCATCATCGACGAGGCTGCGCTGCTGGCGGCGTTGCGCGAGAAAAAGATCGCGGGCGCCGGCCTCGACGTGTTCGACGTCGAGCCGCTGCCGACCGATCATCCGCTGCGCAAGCTGGACAATGTCGTGCTCACGCCGCATCTCGGCTATGTCGCAACGCAGAACTACCGCGCCTATTTCGCCGGCGTAGTCGACGACATCCGGGCCTTCCTCGACGGCAAGCCCGTGCGCGTGCTGGACTGATATTCAGCAGCATTACGCATGACCCGAACATGCTTCGGGGCCCGCCTAAGGCGAGCCCCGAAGGATGCAATAAAATTCCAGTAAGCTGCGACCCGGTGCGGGCGCTTACCGTGCCATGGCAGACGGCGGCGGAGCGAGCGGCGACGTGACGACCGCCTGACTACCCGGAGGCAACGCCGGGGGCGGACCACTCGGCGCTGCCGAGGCGGCGGTTGCCGGCGGCTTGCCCGGCAGCACCACCACGCGCGAGCCGACCTTGACGCGGGTATAGAGGTCGGTGATGTCGTCGTTGGTGAGCCGGATGCAGCCCGACGACACGAAGGTGCCGATGGTCGAAGGCTGGTTGGTGCCGTGGATGCGGTAGAGCGTCTTGCCGAGGTAAAGCGCGCGCGCGCCGAGCGGATTGCCGTCGCCACCTGCCATGAAGCGCGGCAGATAAGGCTGGCGGTCGATCATTTCTTCCGGCGGATGCCAGTCCGGCCACTCCGCCATCCGGGACACCCGTTCCGCGCCCGCCCAGGTGAAGCCCTCGCGGCCGACACCGATGCCGTAGCGGAGCGCCTTGCCCTGGCCGAGCACCAGATAGAGGTAGGTGTTCGGCGTGTCGATGATGAGCGTGCCGGCCGGCTCCTTGGTATAGTAGTCGACCAGCGTCCGACGGAACTGCGGCGGCAGTGTCTTCTTCGGTCCGGTCTCCGGGCGCACCTCGGGCGGCAGCGCGGTATAGCGCGGATCGCCCTGCACCGATCCGGTGGCACGAGGATCGGCCTGGCCGGCACCGTATTGGCCGGGATTGATCGGCAGGGGCGGCCGCGTGGCGTCCTGCTCGACCGGGCCCGGCGGCGGCATGGCACCGGGCGCTCCGTAATAGGGGCGCGTCCCGGC
>DASSJW010000972.1:0-4202 GCA_035690995.1 Xanthobacteraceae bacterium | reverse complement strand
GCATCCTGCAGTCGCTCGGCGAGCAGCGGGCTTAGCAAAACATGATCGAGCCGCAGGCCGGCGTTGCGCTGCCACCGGTTTCGCATGTAGTGCCAGAAGGTGTAGATGCGCTCGTCCGGATAGAACGCGCGCAGCGCGTCGGTCCAGCCTTGCTTGACCAGGCGAGCATAGGCGGCGCGGCTCTCGGGCTGCACCAGCGCGTCGTCATCCCATGACGTGGTCGGGTAGATATCAAGCTCGGTCGGCGCGACGTTGTAATCGCCGGCGAGCACGACCGGCATGTTCGCGCGCAGGAGCTTGCGCGCGTGCCCGTGCAGGCGCTTGAACCAGGCAAGCTTGTAGTCGAACTTCGGGCCGGGCTGCGGGTTGCCGTTCGGGAGGTAGATGCAGCCGACGAGGACGCCATCGATCGCCGCTTCGATGTAGCGGCTTTGCGTGTCGTCGGCGTCGCCCGGCAGCGCCGTGCGGGTCAGGATCGGCTCGCTGCCGCGCGCGAGAATGGCGACTCCGTTCCAGGTCTTCTGCCCACGCCATACCGCGTGATAGCCGGCCTTGCGGATGGCATCGGCGGGAAATTCCGCGTCGGTGGCCTTGAGCTCCTGCAGGCAGGCGATGTCGGGCCGCGCCGCCTTGAGCCATTGCAGCAGGTTCGGCAGCCGCCGCTTGACGTTGTTGATGTTGAAGGTCGCAATCTTCATGCTGCGCCGGTCTTTCGACCTTCCATATCCCCATCACCCCGGCCCTCTCCACAAATGGGGAGAGAGCGCTCACCGCGCTTGCGGCATCGTCGGTCACTTGCGATCCGGTCGTTCGTATTCATGAAACTGCTCTAGCGTGCCGCCGTCCGCCGTCGCTCGCGAACAATGCTGTCGGCGATCGCAACGGCGTCGCGGGAGATCGCGCGCAGCAGACCGGTGACGGGATTTCTGAAGCCCAGGAAATGGATCGTTGCATCCGGGTTCGCCCGGTCCGGCAGAGCATCACCGGGAATCTCGATGGCGTCGGTGTCAAGAAAGCTGCGATAGCCGGGGCGATAGCCGGTGGCGAAGATGATCGCGTCGAATGTGCCGCTGCCGCCCCCGGCGAAGACGGCGCCGTCCGCGGTGACCTCGGACAGCCCCGGTACGACCTTGATCGCTCCTTCGCAAATTTTCCCCACCGTGCCGACGTCGAGGACCGGAATCCGGGCGGAGTCGGCGACCTGTTGCAGAATGCCCTGTTGCGGCCGCCTGAGGCCGTGCGTCGACAGGTCGCCGAGCGCGAGATCGAGAATGCGCGGAAACAGCGCGTCGATGGTCTTCGCCGGAAGCACGCTGGTCGTGAGCATGGCCACGATCTGGATCGGAATGCCGAACAGGTCGCGCGGGACGATGTGGACGCCGTCGCGCAGCGAGATGCTTGGGCGCGCGCCGGCCTCGGCGACATCGAGCGCAATCTCGGCGCCGGTGTTGCCCATGCCGACCACCAGCACCGATTGGCCGGCAAATGGCCTGGCGTCGGCGTAGTCGGCGCTGTGCATGACCTTGCCCTTGAAGGTTTCCATCCCGGGAACGGATGGAGTCACAGGCTCGGCATTGAATCCGGATGCGATCACGACATGGGGGGCGCTGATCGACGATGACGTGCTCTCGACGTGCCACTCGTTTCCATGCCGGCGCACGGAGCCGGCGGCCTCGCCGAACCGCGGTTTCAGATCGAAGCGCGCGGCATAGCTGTCCAGATATTCGATCATCAGATGTCTTGGCACGTAGCGCGGATAGCTTGCGGGGAAGGGGAGGTAGGGCAGGGCCGACAGCTGCTTGATCGTATGAAGGTGCAGTCGCTGGTAATGCCGGCGCCAGGACGAGGCGACCTGGCGATTCCTTTCCAGGATGATGAAGTCGAGGCCCGCCCGGCGCAGACACGCGCCGACCGCGAGCCCGGCGGGACCAGCGCCGATGACGGCGACGTCCGTGTGTTCTGCCATCTGCTGCTCCGGCTGCGCCGGCGGGATCAAAGCCGTCCATGCCACCGCGACGCCCGCCGCTCTCTATGTCGGTGCGGCGGCCCCGGCGGGCAAGGCGGACCAGCGGACCAGCGGACCGGGGTGCCGCTATGGCGCTCACGGCAGCGGACGGGTCGCAACGCGGGCACAAGCGACAGGGGCGGCGCGCCGCTTCAACCGCGCAGGCACTGCTGGATGAGGGTGCGGCGCGCGGCAAACGACGCCCGCAGCGCATCCGCCTTGACGCGACAAGTGGGCATCCGAGCCTCGACGAGATAGAGCACGGTTGCGCGCGCGGGATAGGGGGGCCCTTCCACCGGGCAGGGATAGACGGTGTAGGGGATATCGGCTGCCTGGTTGATCATCTCCTCTTCGTCGAGCTCATCGCTGAGCCGGTTGCCCGCTGCCTGCAGCTCCAATGCCAGCCCGGGCAGGCGATAGAGCACCGCCCGGCTGGCGAGCCGCGACAGCTCCTTCACCACCGCCTCGCCCTCGCGCATGGTGCCGCAATAGCCGGGCGGGACCGGGGTGGTGCCTCGCCAGCTCGCGGGGCCGCGATGATAGGTGCGAATGCGAGCGCTCAGCGCGTTGGCAGCGCGGATGGTGCCGCCGGCCTCGCGCCCCACCTGGGACTGGGCCGGCGCGCTCACGGTCGTCGCCGCCGCAACGGCGAGCGCGACCAGTGCAAGTGCTAGCAATCGGCGCAACATCAGCCCCCCTTGGTGCTCGACGATCAACGCTCGTGTCCCGATTCCGAAGTCCGCACGCCCTGGCGACGCCCTCTGATGCGAATTTCGGAATCAAAGGGACATGAGCAATTTCATGATGCTAGTACGGCCGTTGATTGAAGGGTCCTAAACGAACTCGAGGATATAATGGTAGAAACTTCAAATCCACCGCGCTAGCGCAAAACCGCCGCCATCGACAGCGTCTCGCAGGCACCGTCGTCGTACCTGCGCGGTGGCTCCGGCCGCTCCGGTGTTCGTCGCCTTGCGCCTCACTCCGCTGAATTTCGTTGTAAAGTCGCCTCCGACCTGCCGCCCACCCGATTGCGAAACGTGTCAGCTCCGTCCGTCGCTCCTTCATCCTCATCCGGCGCTCCCGTCGTCGCGCTCGACGGCGTCGGCAAGACCTTCGCCAACGGCGTGGTCGCGCTCGACCGCCTCGACCTCGACGTGCGGCCGGGCGAGTTCGTCTCGCTGCTCGGCCCGTCGGGCTGCGGCAAGTCGACGGCCTTGCGCATCATCGCCGGCTTGAGCGAGCCGTCGCGCGGCACGATCGCCTGGCCGCAGCCGGAGGCGGCGCGCGCGGCGGGCCCGCGCCGCATCGGTTTCGTGTTCCAGGAGCCGACCTTGATGCCTTGGGCGACGGTGGCGGCCAATGTGCGGCTGCCGCTCAAGCTCGCGGGGCTCACGCCGGATGCGCCGGCGCGGATCGATGCCGCGCTCGCGCGCGTCGGCCTCGCCGGCTTCGCCCAGAGCTATCCGCGCGAGCTCTCTGGCGGCATGAAGATGCGCGCCTCGATCGCGCGCGCGCTGGTCACCGAGCCCGAACTCCTGTTGATGGACGAGCCGTTCGCGGCGCTCGACGAGATCACGCGCTTTCGCCTCAACAACGACCTCTTGGCGCTGTGGCAGTCGCTGCGCAAGACCGTGGTGTTCGTCACCCATTCGGTGTTCGAGTCGGTCTATCTCTCGCAACGCATCGTGGTGATGACGTCGAGGCCCGGCCGGGTGTTCACCGAGCTCGCCATCGACGCGCCCTATCCGCGCGATGAGCGATTTCGCACCTCGGCCGACTATGCCGGCAGCTGCCGGCTGGTGTCGGAGGCGCTGGCGGGCGCGACCGCGGCAGGGGAGGGCGCGTGAGCGCACTGGAGTCGGGTGGAAAAGCGTAGAACGAGATGCGCTAATGGGATGCACGAAAGAACGGAGCACAAGCGGCAAACTCGGTGTGCTCGTTCCCCCGCAAGCGGGGCTGGGGACGCTGCGGCGCTGCCGGTGGACCGCATTGCTGTTCGTCATGTTCAAAGAGGCCGACGCTAAAGCATGACCGAATCCGGACCCAAGCACGAGGTGGCGCCGCGCACGGACCGCGCGCTACGCGTCCTGCTGCCCATCGTCGTGCTCGGGCTCGGCGTGGTGCTGTGGGGCGCGGTGGTGCGCTGGCGCGACATTCCGCCTTACGTGTTGCCGGGGCCGGATCTGGTGTTCGCGAC
>DASSJW010000971.1:0-3859 GCA_035690995.1 Xanthobacteraceae bacterium | reverse complement strand
CTGCTCGTAAGCGATCTCCAGGACGCTGGTGCGGACGCGATTGAGAACGGGCGTCATGCCGCGCCGCTCAGGTCTCGGTCTTGCTGGCGCGCTCCTGCTCTTCGCGCTCGCGCAAATAGTCTTCGGTGGTGCGCGCCTTCGGGCGCGGCGGAGCACCGTAGGGATCGAACTGCTGCTCCGTGATGGCCACTACCCGGCAGTCCTCGCACATCTTGATCACGTCGAGGCGTTGTGCGGAATTCTGAAACATCCAGTGCTTGCCTTCGAGTTTCGCGACCACGCGCTCGATCGTGCTCTTGACCCCGAACGGCTTGTTGCAACGGATGCAGTGGAACGGCTCCTCCTCCTTGAGCACGCGCGCACTCGCGGTGGCGGCGCGGAAATCGAGCTGCGGCCGCAGCGTGATCACCTTCTCCGGGCACGTCGCCTTGCACAACCCGCATTGCACGCAGGCGTCTTCGGCGAAGCGCAGCATCGGCCGCTCGGGATTGTCGCTGAGCGCGCCGGTGGGGCAGGCCGCCACGCAGGCAAGGCAGAGCGTGCAGCCCTCGACATTGATGTCCACCGCGCCGAAGGGCGCGCCCGCGGGCAGCGCGACGACGTCAACGGGGGCCGGCGCGGCGCGCTGCAACTCTCGGAGCGCGAGCCGCAGCACGTCGCGCTTCGGTCCTACCGGCAGGAAACTCGCGGGATGCGGCGCTGCGGCCGGAGTTCCGATCGCGCGGAGCGCCTCGGCGAGCCCATCCGGATCGTCCGTCTCGATGGTCGCGGCCCGCCCTGCGCCGAAGCCCAAGCCGGCGAGGATCGGCTCAGCAAGCGCGAGCGTCCGGGTCAGGCCGGCCGTATCGTGGCGCGGCTTGGCGCGCAGCAACAAGCGCACCGCCGCCGCCCCGTAGGCGAGCGCCGCGGCGATGGCTTCGAGACCGACCTGGGTCACTTCGTTGACGGTGATCGGCAAGACGTTCGCCGGCAGGCCATCGCCGAAACGCGCGAGCGCGTCGATCAGCGGCGCCCCGTGCGCCTCGTCGTGCACCAGCACGATGGCCGGTTGCGCGCCTTCCGCATTGCGATAGGCGGTCAGCAGCGCGCGCAGCTTGCGCAGCAGCGCATCCGCCGGCGGCAGCGCATAGGCCGCGGCGCCGGTCGGACAAACGGCGGCGCATTGTCCGCAGCCCGCACAGATATGGGCGTCGATGGCGACATGATCGCCGGCAGGAGTGATCGCGCCGGTCGGGCAGAGATCGAGACAGCGCGTGCAGCCGGTGATCTGAGAGCGCGAATGGGCGCAGAGATCCTCGGTAAACGTCACGTAACGCGGTTTATCGAAACTGCCGACGAGATCGCGCGCCTTGAACACCGCCCTGAGCACGGCGGCGGGATCGTCGGGATCGGCGCGCAAATAGCCGTCGCGCAGGTCCGACGCCGTGAACAAGGGCGCGCCGCCGGAGATGTCGAGCACGAGGTCGCAGCGCGACACCGCGCCGTCGCGCGCCGTCGGGAAGCGAAGCGCGCCGCGCGACGACGGGGCCGGCTGGGCGTAGCCGTCCACCGTCAATTCGAACGCGCCGAGATAGCCCTTGCCCGAGCGGATCGCGCCGCGCACGACGGGGAAATCGGTTACCCGCGGCGGCGCCAACTCGGCGGGCGGCTTGATCAGCACCGTCACATCGAGATGGTCCTTCAGCAGGTTGCCGGCCGCGATTGCCTGCTCGTCGCGGCCGTAGATCAGGATTACGCCGTCGCTGGTCAGGTTGACGAAGGCAAGCTCGGGCATCGGCT
Organism: Xanthobacteraceae bacterium; assembly: GCA_035690995.1. Classification (GTDB taxonomy): domain Bacteria; phylum Pseudomonadota; class Alphaproteobacteria; order Rhizobiales; family Xanthobacteraceae; genus VAZQ01. Next base: position 2,080 of record DASSJW010000971.1, on the reverse strand, counting down.
CGGCCGCGGCCGCCAACAGGGCCGCCATCTTGGGGCCGGCGGCGTCCGCGTCCTTCGACCAGCCGGCGGTCTCGCGGATATTGGCGTAGCTAACGGCCACGTCGCCGGCGACTTCCGAGAACAGCGGGGCTTCCTGGGTGCAGCCCACGAGAAGCGCGTCTCCGCCAGCCGCCGCCGCGCGGAACTTGTCGAGTTCGGCCCGGCAGAGCTGACGCGCGGTCAAGACCTCCGCCCCACGACAACCCCGCTGCACCGCGGCGCCGTCGAGCGGCATCGTGTCTTCGCACGAGCAGATCAAGATCTTTGGCGGCCGATCGGCCATCTCGTCTCCGACTTGCAAGGTCGCGCCGCGGCGTATCTCTCGGTCATCATGGGCCACCAACCCACACATCCATCCGCAAGGGACAGCGTCACGAAAGACCATGGATTGCGCCGGAACCCAGTTCTGCCGAATTCCGTATCAAGTGCCGCAAGCCGGGCAAAACCCGACTGTGGCTCTTACGCGCGGCAATGACGACGCAAACGCCGCCTCATTGCCAGCGTGGTACTGGCCATGGCGTATAGCAGGTTATAATCATTACAAGCAGCTATCGCGAGTCCAGGAGCCGAAATGCCGCTCAAGGAGCGCACCGGTCACTCGTCAAAGCCCGCGCTCGACCTGCCGCCGCCGTTCCGGCTCATCAGCCTGCGCGAGGTCGGCGACGCCTTTGCGCATGCGCAAAAGGTGGCGGCCGAGGAAGGCGCGGGCACGCTGGTCTATGTCGGCCGTTTCGATCTTGCGGAATTCGCCGTGGTGCTGGAGCCCGAGGAGCCGCTCGAGATCGCGCGACGGGCGCTCTATGCCGGTCTCGTCGCGCTCGCCGACGCTCTGGCGGCGCACGCCCCGCCAGAGATGCCCATCTCTTTCGACTGGCCCGACGCCGTGCGCGTCAACGGCGGACTTGTCGGGGGGGCGCGGCTCGGCTGGCCGCGAGGTGCCCCGGAGAACGAACCTCCGGCATGGCTCGTGTTCGGCGCCATGATCCGCACCGTGGCCATGGGCGAGGACGAACCGGGGTTGCGTCCGCTCTCGGCGGCCCTGGAGGAGGAGGGCTTCGAGGATTTCGATTCCGGCCGGTTGGTGGAGAGCTTCGCCCGCCACCTCATGGTTGCGATCGATGCTTGGCAGGAAATGGGATTCGCCGAAGTGGCGAAGAGTTACCTTGCTCGGCTTGCGCCCGAAAGCGGTGTGCGCCGAGACTTGGACGGTAACGGCGATCTCCTGGTGCGGCGCATTGTGACAAGTGGCGGCCGCGCCGAGCGTCGATCGCTGGTGCGCGCGCTGGCTCAACCGTCGTGGCTCGATCCCGCGACCGGCGGGCCGCGCCGATGAAGCTTCTGCGCACCATCCGGCTCGATCCCTCGGATACCTTCGTGTTCGAGCGCGCGGCCGAGCCGGGCGAATGGGCGGTGTCGGGTGCCTTCATGTTCTCCGATGCCGATCCCAATCAACTTGACGGCAAGCCGCGCGCCGCGTTCCGCAGCGGGTTCCTCGGCGTCCCGTCATTGGGCTGGTCGACCCTGGCGCAGATCGTGGAGGCGAGCGACGCCGATCGCGCGGCGCTGGTGGAGATGCTGGCGAGGGAACTGCGCGAGCGCCTCGGCGCGCCGGATCTCGCGGTTGCGCGTGCCGCTGCGGAAGAGGAGGTCGCGTTCGCGGCTTCGCTCTGCGATCATCCCCATTCTACGCTGATCGCGGTGCGCCGCACCTTCGAGGAAGGTGCGATCCGTGAGGCATTCCGCACCTTGCGTCCGCGCGGCACACGCAAACCGATGCGGGCGTTCTCGTTCCTCGAGGTGGAAGGCGAGGATGAGCCGGAGGATCGCATGAACCTCGTCAGCCTCGCGAATGATGAGCGCAAGGACGGTTGAGCGGCTTCACTCCACCTTCACATTGGCATCGCGGATGACCTTGCCCCATTTCTCCGACTCGCGCTGGATGCGTTCGGCGAACTCTTCCGGCGGGCTCACGATGGGAAAGATGAAGTTCGGCGCCAGAAACTTGTCGCGAAAGGCGGGGTCATCGAAGATGCGTTGCGTT
>DASSJW010000970.1:0-2297 GCA_035690995.1 Xanthobacteraceae bacterium | reverse complement strand
ATGCCGGTCCTCGTTGGTCTGCATCAGGTTGATGGTGTGGTGATCGCGACCGCAGCGCAGGAACGAAAAGAAGTCGCCCATCCAGTCGGACACGCGGAAGCCGAGCACGTCGCAATAGAACTTGGTCGTATTCTTGACGTCGGTGACGAAGAACGCGACATGGCCGAGCTTGTGCGGCACGATCCCTTTGGTCGGGAAGCGTTGGCCCGAGAATGCGTCGCGCTTGAACACCTCCATGACCGTTCCTTTCGGATCCTGGAACGTGACCATGTCGGAGATCGAGGGCTCCGGGTCCTTCTGACGCTCGGTCTTGATGCCGAGGCCCTGGACCTGCTTCTCGAACGCGTTGAGGTCGTCCTCGGGCGCGATCTGAAAGCCGAGACGCACACATTTCGACTTTGCGCCTTTGCGCAGCACCACCGAGTGATGATCGACGGTCGAAGCCAGATAGACTGCGTCCTTGTCCTTCCCGGTGACGGTGAGGCCGAGCACCTCGGTGTAGTACTCGGTCTGCTTGTCGACATCGGGCATTTCATAGATGGCGTGGGCGATCTTCTTCACGGGGATCATGCAAACCTCCGGTCTTGTCTGTTCGGTTGAATTCAGCTCTTGCGGCGCGGCAACGCGCCAATGACGTCGACCATGGCGGCACCATCCTTCTCGCCGAAGCCCATGTCCATGAACTTCTCATAGAGTTCCACCGCGCGGTCGAGCATGGGGGTTGCAACCCCGACGCTGTCGGCGAACTCTCCAATCATGTCGAAGTAGTGCTGCAATCCGGGCACCGTGCCTTGCGCAGGCAGGAAGCGCCGCTGCGCCATCCAGGGCGCCCGAATGCCGAATTGGGTGGAACCGCCGCTGCCGGTGGCGATGGCCTTGATCATGAGATCGACATCGACACCGGCCTTGAGGCCGAGCGCCATCGCTTCCGCGGTCGCCGCGATGTTGATGGCCACGAGCAGATTGTTGACGAGCTTCACCCGGCTCGCCGCTCCGAACGGCCCGAAATAGAGGCACGAGTCGGCAAAGCCGGCGACGAAGCGCTCGGCCTTCGCGCACGCCTCCTTGTCGCCGGCGAGATAGATCACAGCCTTGCGCGCCGACACCATGCCCGGCGTTCCGCTCACTTCGCCGTCGAGAAAGGCCGCGCCCTTGGCCGCAAGCGGAGCCACATGCCGCTGCTTCTCCGGAACGGGATGCGAACCGAGCTCGACGATGACTTGCCCGGCACGGGCGGACTTGAGCAGGCCGTGGGGACCCCGCATGACCTCGTCGAGCGCTTCCGACGACGGCAGGCACGAGAACACGATGTCGGCTTGCGCTCCGATCTCGGCCGGCGAGCGCGCCGCGATACCTCCGAGCTTTTCGAAGTCGGCCAGCGAGCTGCGGCGATAGCCCACGACCTTGTAGCCGCTCTTGATCAGGTTTTCGGAAATCGGCAATCCGATCTTGCCGACGCCGACGAAGCCGACCGTTTCCATGCTCTCACCCACCACACACGCCTGATGCAGCCGCGCCGTCGCCTTATGCCAGTTCCAGCGACTGGTCGGACAAATTCACCTTGATGCCGAGCGAACCCTCCATCACCGTCCATTCCCGCAGCTCGAAACTGCGCAACCCATTGACGACGAACGGGTCCGCTTCGGCGATCTTGCGCGCCGCCTCCGCGCTCGCTGCCCGCAGGATGGTCAGGCCGTCACCGCGGGTCTTGCCGTCGGCCTCCGCCAGCGGCCCGGACGCGAACAGCACGCCCGTCTTCTCCAGGCCGATCATGTATTCGAGATGCCGCGGCAGATGCTTGGCGATCTCCTCGGCCGCCGCGCCGCCCTTGGAGAGGACGACGTAGAGCTTCTTCCGCAGCATTCCCTTGGTCAGCTCGCGAATGCGCTCTTCCGTCATGATGCCCCTCCCCTGGGCCGCGGGCGTGCTCGCGCCCGGTCGCTTTGGTTTGCGAGCATGGCGGGACGAGCGCCCGCGATCAAGGATTTATCGCCATGCTCGCCGCGCCGTCATGACGGGCTTGTCCCGCCATCCGGGTTTTTGCACGCTCTCACGCCGACAGCTTCATGCGTTGGCTCCAGTCCTCCTTGAGGCGGTCGCGCAGCACCTTGCCGCGATCGCTCTTCGGCAGGTCCGACACGATCACGACGTGCTTCGGCACCTTCGGTGCCGGCAAGGTCGCCCGGCAGTGCTCGATCACGGCCGCTTCGGTGAGGCTTGCCCCCGGCCGCGGCACCACGAAGCACACGACCTCCTCGCCATAGATCGGGTCGGGCACGCCGACCGCGGCGGCATCG
>DASSJW010000969.1:0-5574 GCA_035690995.1 Xanthobacteraceae bacterium | reverse complement strand
CGCTTCTTGCCGAACCAGCGGGCCTTGAGCGCATAGTAACGATGCGAGAGTCGCGGATAAGCCGCACGCACCGCCTTGACCAGCGCCTCCACGACTTCCGGCTCGACGCGGTTCGACAAGTGTCGCGCGTCGGCCACGTCGGCGAAGCCGCGCCAGCGATCGGATATCTCCTTGTCCTTGGCAAGAACATTGGTGATCAATGCAAAGGTTCGCAGATTTTCCTTGAACGTCTTGGCGAGCGCCTGCGAAGCCGCCTTGCGCGTCGCCGCGCTCGTGTCCTGCATCAGGTTGAGCGTCGGCTCGATCGCAAGCGATTTCGACCCGACTTTGAAGCGCAGGCTGGCGATGGTCTCGTCGAATAACCGGTTCCAAGCCGAATATGCCGTCACCGACTTCTCGTGGAAGAGTTGCTCGATGCGATCCTCGAGCTGATAGGGCTTGTCCTTGCGGACATCCTCCAGCCACGGCCGATAATGCCCGAGCGCCGGCTCCTGCATGGCGGCTTCGAGCTTGGCATCATCGATACGATTGAGCTCGAGCACGAAAAACAGGAGATGCGTGGAAGCGGCGGTGATGCGCTCCTGCACGTCGGCGTAGAATTTCGCGCGCGCGGGGTCGACGGTGTTGCCGGCATGGACGAGGCCGGCATACGAAATGAGCCGACCGAGAAGATCGTCGAGCGCTTCGTAACGCTTTACAGCCTCGGCGAGCGCTGTGCCCGGCGCAGTTCCGTCGGCGAGCCCGGCGAGCTTGCCCTTATATGCCTCTTCGAAAGCAATGCTTTCCGCGTCGGCCCGATCGAGATCACGCTTCACCTGCGGATCATCAATCCCGGCATAGAGGTCGGCCAGATTCCATTCCGGCAACGAGCCGAGACCGGCTGCGGAAGCCGACTTGACCGCACGTTGCGCGGAGCCGCGCTTGGCGGGCGCAGCCGGGACAAATCCAACTTGTGAGCGATCGATTGACGGCATGCCACGACCCGGTTGTCAGAGGATGAGCACTAAATGAGCACTGCAATTGTATCAGATGACGCTTGTGACACACGATGCAGTGCCGGTGATGTTTCGCACGAGCATACGCGCATGCAGCATGTGTCACGCGCATATGCGCGATGCAAATGATCCCAAGCAAGGTTCCAAAGAAAATCAGCGTTCGGGCCAGCCGTATTTTCTCGTCCGCATCAGCATGACGGCGGACGAGATCACGCGCCTCAACGGGCTCAAGCTGGTGCCCGGCATGCCGGTCGAGGCCTTCATCCGGACCGACGAGCGCACCATGCTGTCCTATCTGCTCAAGCCGCTCACCGACCAGGCCCGGCGGGCATTCCGGGAGATAATGAGAAGCGACCAAGCTCCGGCGGCCGCGGGCGAAGGGTTCATGCCAGCGCGGCAAGCTGCGGCACGCAATGCGCCAGCAGCTCCTCTCCGTCCAACACCACAGCGTCGAGCCGTTCTTCAACCGTCTCCCGCAGCGCGCACCAGACGAGAGCGGCGCGGGCAACGACTTGCGCTTTCCGCTTCTGCAGAGCGGCCTTGGCCCGTTCGACCAGCAAGGAAAGGCGATAGTGCTCGAACAGAACCTGACCCGCGCCGTCTTCCAGCACATAGCGGCAGCCGATCCGCGAGATGCAAAGGAGGCACTCGTCCTGCGGCGGGCCGAGCAGATAGAATTGCGGATCTCCGATTTCGGTGAGTCCCACATCCCATCCCAGGCCTCCCGGACGGGTCGCCTCCGGCATCAAGGTCTCCACCATCGCGTTGAGCTCGCCGGTCCGCCAGGGGCCGTCAAGCTGCAGCATCCTCGGTTGGAACGCGATCACGGTCATTCCTTCACCTCGAACAACAAACGATGAAGCTCCGGGTCGTAGAAGGATAGCAGGCGCCGCGCGAACGCCGAGGGCTCGATCGCCAGCGCGCGCGCCCATGCCTCCATGCTTTCGGTGGGCACGCGGCCGAAGCCGTTCTCCACCTGGGAAATGAAGGTGTAGTATTTCAGCCCCAGCCGCTCGGCGAGCTGGATCTGCGACAATCCCGCGCAAGCGCGCAGTTCCTTGAGCCAGGCCCCCGCCCGGCGGCGCAGTTCCTTGGCCTCCGGCGCCTTCTTGGCGAATTGAATCTGTCTTGCCACTGACTTGACCCGCCTTGCCTTACCGACGTTTCAGACTATCTAATAATAATCGCAGCGACCAAAACTAGCGATAGCACAATTCCGACCCGCAAAGGAGAGGCGGGTCGGCCCGCGAGCACGCCGCGTGGGGGAGCAGCATGTCGATCACCAATCCAGCCAAGCGCTTGCATCGAGCCAGCCCGTGGATGCACGGCCCGGAATTGGCGTTCGCAGGCACCTTGCTGGTCGCCTTCGCCGCCATGGTCGCAGGCACGAAAATGCTGCCGGGCGACCTGGTCCTGCCGGTGGTGAGCACGATCTTCTTCGTTCTGGCGTGCCTGGTCGCGCTGGTCGCGATGCTTCGCGAGCGCGCCTGCGACCAGCGCCGAATGACCTATTGGGACGTCGCCGGGGCTCTCACCTTATTCGGAATCTGCGTCGCGTCGCAGGTCGATGCCGATCAGATGGTGCGGCTGGTGGAAGGCACGCACCGCGAACAGTAGGGCGGCCGGCACATAGGGCTGACACGTCGCCTCAACCCCGCCGACGCCACCTCGTTGCAAAGCCATCAACGTGTGAGGAGCTATCGTGAACCTGCACCAGAAGTCGACCGAGCACGAGGCGGTGCGATTCGCCCATCCTGCGGCGCCGGACGAGGACGCACGCATCCGCAACCTCACGGCCGCCCACTGTCAGCCGGCGCAAGCGGTGGTCGCGGCGCTCGGCTCTGACCTGGCGCGCGGGCTGAGCCGAACCGAGGCGCGGATCCGCCTCGAGCGCCATGGTCCGAACCGACTCAAGAGCGCCCCGGAGACGCCCTGGTGGAGGCGCTTGCTCGAGCAGTTCCAGAACTTCCTGGTGATCATCCTGCTGGTGGCGACCGTCATCTCGATGGTGGAATGGCTGCTGCAGGAGCCGCGCGAGACCGCCCTGCCCTACGAAGCCATCGTCATCTTGCTCATCGTCGTGCTGAACGCGCTGCTCGGCTTCTTCCAGGAATCGCGGGCCGAGCGTTCGGTCCGCGCGCTGATGGCGCTGGCTGCACCGGAATCGACGGTTGTCCGCGACGGCGAGCGCCAACGCATTCCAGCCGAGCAGATCGTCCCCGGCGACATCATCATGGTCGAAGCCGGAGATCGCATTCCGGCAGATGCGCGCCTGATCGAAAATGCCAATCTCCATACCGACGAGGCGCCACTGACCGGCGAGAGCATGCCGGTGACGAAGGAAACCGCGCCGCTCGACGGCGACGTCGGCATCGGCGACCGCCGCAACATGTTGTTCTCGAGCACGATCGCCACCTACGGGCGTGGCCGCGCCGTCGTCATCGCGACCGGAATGGACACCGAAGTCGGCCGCATCGCCGGCCTGCTCGAGGCCGCGGAAAAAGAGCCGACGCCGCTGCAGCAGGAGCTCGACCGCACCGGCAAGCGCCTGAGCATCATCATGCTCGGAATTTGCGCAATCGTGTTCGCGACCGGGCTGATCACCAGCCCCGTCATGAATCTCAACGCCATCCTCGGGCTGTTCCTGTTCGCCGTCGCGCTGGCGGTGGCGGCCATCCCGGAGGCGCTGCCGGCGATCGTGACGGTGGGGCTGAGCCTCGGCGTGCGGCGCATGGCGGCCGCCAATGCCATCGTGCGCAAGCTTCCCGCGGTCGAGACTCTCGGCGCTGCCACCGTCATATGTTCCGACAAGACCGGCACACTCACGCGCAATGAAATGACCGTGCGCAAGATTGCCACGGCCAGCGCGCTGGTCGAGGTTGACGGCAGCGGCTACATCCCCGAGGGCGACTTCACCGTCAACGGCGAGCCACTCGAGGGAAGTCCCCACGTCCGCGACGCGGTCGCACAAACGCTGCGCGCCGCGGCGCTTGCCAATGACGCTGCGCTCACCGACAGCGAGGGGCGCTGGCGCGTGCAAGGCGACCCAACCGAGGGCGCGCTGATCGTCGCCGCGCGCAAGTTCGGCGTGACCGAGGACGCGCTGGCGCAGTTCCCTCGCATCGCCGAAGTCCCGTTCACGTCGGAGCGCAAGCGCCACACCACCGTCCATCTCGATCGCGAGAACCCTGAGACATTGCGGGTCTTCGTCAAAGGCGCCCCCGACATCCTGCTGGCGAAAACCTGCTATCTCTGGGAGGACGGTCAGATTGTCCCGCTCGGCGAGGATCGCCGCGCCGAGCTTTCGCGGCGCAATGACGCACTCGCCGGCCAGGCGCTGCGCACGCTGGCGATCGCCACCCGCATCGTGCCGGCGGCTGCCCTGGGACTTGGCCCGCGCCCGGACACGGCAGCGCGGATCGAGTTGCCGGACAGCATCGAGGACGAGCTTGTGCTGCTCGGCCTCGTCGGCATGATCGATCCGCCGCGCGCAGAGGCGAAGACGGCGGTCGCCATCGCCAAGCGGGCACACATCCGCTCGGTGATGATCACCGGCGATCATCCCGCGACCGCGGAGGCGATCGCCCGTGAGCTCGACATCTTCGAGCCGGGCGCACGGCTGGTGACCGGCACCGAGCTGCGCGCCATGGCGGACGCCGAGCTAGACGCCATCGTCGAGCGCGTGCGGGTGTTTGCCCGCGTCGATCCGGAGCACAAGCTGCGCATCGTCGGTGCGCTGCAGCGCCAAGGCCACATCGTCGCCATGACTGGGGACGGCATCAACGATGCCCCGGCCCTCAAGTCCGCCAATATCGGCGTCGCCATGGGAATCACCGGCACCGACGTCTCGAAAGAAGCCGCCGACATGGTGCTGACCGATGACAACTTCGCCAGCATCGTCAAGGCGATCGAGGAAGGGCGCGGCATCTACGACAATATCCGCAAATACCTGCTCTATCTGCTGTCGTCCAATGCCGGCGAACTGCTCACCATGTTTGCGGGCGTCACCTTCGCGGGCATGCTCGGCCTGGTATCGGTCGAGCCCGGGCTGTTCCTTCCGCTACTCGCGGCGCAACTGTTGTGGATCAACCTCATCACCGACGGGCCGCCCGCGCTGGCGCTCGGAGTCGACCCCAAGGATCCCGACGTCATGGGCCGGCCGCCGCGAAGCCGCGGTGGTGGCGTGCTGACCAGCGAGGACTGGTGGCGCCTCGTAATCATCGGCTTGGTGATGATGGTCGGGACCCTCGCCGTGCTCGACGCGTATTATCCCGGCGGCTTGTTCACGCTGTTTGCTACGGGTACCGGACCGAACTTGGCGGACGAGACCCACGCCCGCACGATGGCCTTTACCACGCTGATGATGTTCCAGCTGTTCAACGTGTACAACTGCCGCTCGACCTGGCGCAGCGCCTTCAGCGGCTTCTTCGAGAACAAATGGCTGATCGCGGCAGTCGCATTGTCATTGTTCACGCATGTTCTGGTCATCTACGTCCCGTTCCTGCAAACGGCGTTCCACACTGTGCCGCTGTCGTCATTCGATTGGATGATAGCGACCGCCGTCGCTGGCACGCTGTTG
>DASSJW010000968.1:0-2906 GCA_035690995.1 Xanthobacteraceae bacterium | reverse complement strand
CCAAGCAGAAACGCATCGCGCGCTTCGAAGGCAACCGAGTCTATCTGTCGACGCCACCGTCGCCCGATCCGATCACCGGCGCGATGAGCACGCGCACCATGACCTGGGAAAAGGTGTCGTAAGCGCCGTCGTGTAGCTTCTCTTCACGCGGGCGTGCGGTCCCACGCGTGCAATCTGATTGCCGCTCAGAACGGGCGCGCCGCTATCCGCCGCCCGCAGCGAACTCGGTCACGTCGCGGGAAGCACCACGGCGCAAGCTCGGCTACATCCCGACTTCGCTATTGACTACGTAACGAATTTATGCTACACAAGATTCGTATCCTCGCTCATGGAGGGGCGTCTCCGGAGACGATCCTGAAGGCGGAGCGAGGAGTGGCGTCCTGCGGTGGCGGCGCGAACCGCATCGTGGGAGGTCCGCGACCCCGTCCGCCGGGATTTATGGCCCGGCGCGGACAAGCCGCTGCGCGCATCCGGTGCCACTGCCGGAGACGCCGGCGCGGGTCGCCGGCCGAAAATCGCCACGGTGGAGCGCCGAGAGGGCGTCCCGGTTGCAACGGGACGGTCCGCGTTTCGCTCACGCGGTTGTCGCGCCTCGCACGCGCGACGCAAGAGACAAGTGCGCCTGTCGGCGCTCCACTCACCCCTCGGTCGGGGGCGCAGTGCAAATGAGGGAGAAAGAGAAATCCAGGGGCGCCGCGGGCGCCGGGAACGCAGGATGGCACGCAAGAGACGTTGGATATCGTGAGATGCGAATGCGCCAGCTTTCAGCGACGGGCCGGTGGGCGTCCGATCGCGCCGCCTCGGGCGGGCCATCGCGTGCGTCAGGACGCGGCGCGACGCTCGTACAGGCGACACGGGTTGTCGACCATCAGCTTGCGGCGCAATTCATCGGTCGGCGCCATCTCGGCGATGATGTCGACCAGTTGCCCCTCGTCCGGGATCGGTCCCTTGTGATGCGGATGCGGCCAGTCGGTGCCCCACACGACGCGGTCGGGATATTCGCTCACCAGCTTGCGCGCGAACGGCACCGCGTCGGCGTAGGGCGGCCCAGTGCGGCTGATGCGATCGCAGCCGCTGACCTTCACCCAGAACTTGTCGTTCTGCATCAGCCGCAGCAGGTGCTGAAACGGCGCCTGTTCCAATCCCAGCCCGGCGTCGACGCGGCCGATGTGATCGATGACGACGGGCACCGGCGAGCGCTCGAGCGCTCCCGCCATGTCGGCGATGAAGGCGCCGTCCATGTGGACCTGCAGGTGCCAGCCGATATCCGCCAGGCGCGGCGTGAGCGCGATCACCTCATCGAGCGTGGCGGCCTGGTGCAGATGGCGCATGAAATTGAAGCGCACGCCGCGAAAGCCGCGCCCGTCGAGACGGCGCAGCTCGGCATCGCTCACCGTGACCGGCAGCAGCGCCACGCCGAGATAGGCGCCGCCCTTGGCCGCGAGCGCGTCCTCGGTCACGCGGTTGTCCATGCCGTGCGTGGCGGTCTGCACGATCACGCAACGCTCGATCCCGAGCAGGGCGTGCAGCGCGAACAACGTCTCCTTCGGCGCATCGGCCGGGTTGATCGTCGTGGTCGCCGCGAACGGATATTTGTCCGTCGGGCCGAGCACATGACAGTGGGTGTCCCATGAGCCCGGCGGCAGCCGCAGCTTCGGCCTGCTCGGATGGGGGTGGAATGTGGGGAGCCGCTCGGACGCCATCAGTCGCCCTGCTGCTGGTGGGCTGTCTCCCAGAACAGCTCCTTCCAGCTGCCGAGCTTCGCCTTCATGGTGCCGGTGCGGTTGAGGAAATCCGCGAAGAAGGCGATCCGGCGCGGCTGCGAGGTGAACTCGAAGCCCGGATCGTTGAGCTGGGCCACCAGGTCGTCGATGCTGTCGGGCGCCTTCTGCGCCTCCTTCCACAGCAGCGCGGCGGCGCGCTTGTCCGCATTGGCGACCTTGATCGATTCCTCGAGCGCGTTGGCCACGGCCTTGAACAGCGTCGGGTTCTTGTCCTTGGTCGGCTTCGTCGCCAACAGCGTGATCTGCGTCAGCGGGCCGCCGAAGACTTTCCGGCTATCGGTGATGATGTGCGCGCCGGGCAGCTTCAGGCCGCGATCGGTGAAGGGCTGCACCGCGATGTGGGCGGTGATGGATGCCTTGCCGTAGCCCGCCGACAGCGCCGTGACCGCATCGGGATGGCCGAGCGCGACGGTCAGATGGTCGAGACGATGGGGATCCTTCCACAGTTCATCCGCCGCCATCTGCAGCATCATGGCGTTGAACGACAGCCGCACCGTGGGCACGGCGATGCGGTCGGTCTCCTTGAAGTCGGCGATCGTCTTGACGTTCGGATTGATGGTGTAGAGCGTCATGGCGCCGTTCGACACCGTTCCGACCGCCTTGACTTCGTTGGCCGAGCCGCGGGTTCTTTCCCACAGCGTCAGCAGCGACGGCAGCGCCGCGGTGCCATAGTCGGCCGCACCCGAGAGGATGGCGTCGAGCACTGGGCCGGGACCGCTCAGCGCGGTGGCGGTGGCTTCGATCTTTCCCAGGCCGAGCTTTTCCGCTTCCTTCTGCAGGATGCCGCCGCTGACCATGAGGTCGACCGGAAGGTAGAGGAGCCCGCGCTGCTGAACGAAGGTCACCTTGAGCGGCGCTTGCGCGCGGACGACGGCCGGGGCCGCGATGAGGGTGATGCCGCCCGCCAGCGTCGCGATGGCCTGCCGCCGGCTTACAAGCTCGACTGTCCTCATGCCTTGCACCGTCCCTGGCATCGTCTCGTCTCCCGGTCTGTCAGCTTCTTGGTGGAGCGCCACCATGGCCGCGATGGAGTGCATGATAGGGCCGGCCGCCGGCGTCAACAAACAATCCGGACGCGACCGGCGCGGCGGTGCGCCGCACCACGCAGGGGCGCGGTCGGCG
>DASSJW010000967.1:0-6629 GCA_035690995.1 Xanthobacteraceae bacterium | reverse complement strand
CCTGCACTACGCGAGAGCGAATAAATTGCATATACTGCCAAACGGCAGGTCCCACCGGGAGGAGCCAACATGCCATCCACCGACCCGACCTCCAGCGTGAACACTGGTCAGCTGACGCGGGCGCTCGGCGAGGCCGTTATTCGGATATGGAGCAATCTGCCCCAAGACGTACAAGATCACCTCTTCAGGGAGGCGGTCGCGTCACAAGGGGAGTCCATCAGATCGCAGCTTGCCGTGTTCCTGCATGCCAAGCATCCACGCACGGCGGACCCATTGGGCAACCCGCGCGAAATGAAGGAGCCGGACAGCCTCGGCGGTTAGCCGGCGACCGCGGCACAAGCGGCTGGCCCGGGATCAGATTGAGAGCGTGAGCCGAACCGCCGGACCGGATATTGGTCAAAGGGGTGACCTGTGGGCCATGCGCTAACGCCCAGACTGGTCCGATATCTGGCCTGCGCAGGTCATGCGGCCGTGCTGCTGATGCCGCTTCAGGCGGCGGCCCAGCAGCCCAAGTTCCAAATCAAAGCGGACGTCCGCGTGCGAGAGGATTCCTTTGCCTGCAAGGAGACCTCCGACCTCGATCGCCTCTTGCAGATCAATCAACGCGGCGGATTTACCTCGGGAACCCAACTGTACGACTATTTGCGACAGCACAATTGCATAGGACTGACCGAAGGGCGCGCCCGGGTGTACGCGATCAAGGGGCAATACGTTTGCATCTACGATCGCAAGAACAGGAACAAGGCGATCAAGCCTTGCGCTTGGACACGAAGGGAGATGCTGCTGAAATGAAAACCCTGCGCTGACGGCAACAAACAGCCATCCATCGAAGACGTCGATTCAAACAGCGAACCGCCGTCAGGCGACTGGATGGAATTGCTTCGTGAAGGGAAGGCGTCGCCGGTACCGGATCGGCGCGATCAGATCGCGAGCACCAGTTGCTGGAGGATCACAGCCGTCCCGAAGATGATCGGCCAAAAAACGTAGCCAGGGACTTCGGGATTGAACGTCCTGATGATCCTTCTGACGCCTGTCTCCTGGTCCTCTTGGTGCGTCTGTGGTTGTGTCCTTTGCAGCATGGCCGCTCCTGCCGGCGTTGGTTGTTACAACCGGATGAAGCGCAAGGACGCACGCTGGTTTCTGCGACAGATCAGCCCATCCCTGCTCGCGCGCGCAAAGTTCCTCACAACAGGTGGCGGCAAAGGCCCTCCAGAGCCTCCACCAGGCCGTGGCGAGCAACACAGCGGCCATGGAACCTTTGCTGAACTCATCGGGTTGGTGTTGTCGACACCTTGCGTCAGGTCGGAGGGTTCATGAAAAAGATCACGTTATTCGCGCTCCTCGCTGGTGCGATCGTCAGCTCGGAAGCGGCATCGGCGCAGGGGGTCTATCTGGATTTCGGCAACAACCCCGGCCCCCGCTATCGCGACTACGACGGACCGCGTTACCGCGATTACGATGGCCCACGGTACAGGGACAGAGAACGGTACGGCGATCGCGGAGACCGCGGAGGCTACTATCGGCCCAACACTGCACGATTTCGGACGTTCAACGGCTGCCAGAACGGCTGGACCGTTCAAGATGGGCTCTGCAAGCCGTACCGGGGCTATTGACGGCGCAGATCCACGGCGACCGGAACGGTCGGCGGGCCAAGGAACCTTGAAGCCCGCGATCGTCCAGTGACACCGGTCGCATACGGTTGAAACCGTCGCGGTCGCGCCCTTGGCTGGGTGCCAACTTCCGCGGCCTACCGGTCGCACTCAATCCGACAAGCAGCTTTGCACTGATTGTAATGTGTGAAGCAATCTCGGCTTGCATCGGCTCGCTCGCAAGAATGTTGAGCCGCGCACTTTGCTGTGCAGGCGGCGTAGCATTGGCCGGATTTAGGAGCGTTTGGCGCGGCGACTGCAGCGAACGCCATTCCTAGAACCGATAGCGTAATTATCGTAATCGCGAGTCCATACTGCAGCATGGAATGCTCCGACCTCAACGCGTCGCCCGCAAGATCGTACGCCGTCAGGTTGGCTCAAGAAAGGCTCCGCGCCTTAGCCGTGAGCAGGCGACCTCCCCTAAGCCAACCCGGCCGATCGTTGCGTCCTTCGCCATCGATCAGGCAGGACTTCACGGGAAGATGGTTCATGGCCGCGACCACGGCCGGGTAGCGCTCGGTCCATTCGTGCGCGTTATGGGTCAGGAGCCTGATGCCGGCCGGATCGCGCCGTGACCGCAGCGCCTTGCCGTTACGCTCCGCCAGATGCCGGCGGCCGGTGTCTGTGATGCAGAACACAGACAGCCCGCACGCGAGCCCATAGACCTGATGCGTCCGGCGGCTTGCCGGGCCGGCGACGCAGCCGCCGGGCTGCCGCCAGCAAACAACCGTTCGACGGCTGAACCGGCCAGCCAGGAACCGCCGCCATGGACGACAGGATGTCCGACCTCAATGAACGCCTCAGCGCCAGCTGTCGCGAGGCCCTGCAGCAGCTCGACGACATCGACGCCAAACTCGCGGGCCTGCACGCCGCGATCGAACGCGGCTGCGGTCCCGCCGACGAGACGCGGCGTCCGCAGGCTGCGCGGGCCGAGCTGGCCGCGGTGGCGGACATGCGGCGCGCGCTCTCGGTCCCGGGGACGTGGACGAGAATCTGAACGCGCAGGCCGGGCCAAGGGGATCGATTTCGGGCTTTCGCATCCGGCGCCGCCGGTCGTGCCGACGAAGTCATCGTGCGGCAGGGCGGTGTCCGCGCGTGCAGACGGACTATGCCCGCTGCGAGCCTCTCCGCTCCTGACCCCGAACCGGCCATCTGACCCGAAGCGGCACATCTGACCCGAAGCCCGCATGGGCAAGTCCGGTGGTCAGCGCAGCGGAACATTTGCCCAAAACTTCAGCCGACCATCCCATGGATCATGACAGTTCGAGGTGCGACTATCGACCTGGTCCCCGCCCGTGTCTGGCCCTTCAAGTGCGAGCGAGCTTGAGACAACCGTACTCGCACTGCGCAGGCGCCGTAGGAGCGGAGGCCACCACCGAATTGACTTGCAACCACCGGCGCAGGAGTAGCCATGAAGAGAACCCCGGCCATCATGATCATTGCGGTATCGCTCGCCGTCCTGGGCGGCATGGCGCTTGCGGCGCAGGACAGGTTCACGCTGAAAGTGCCGAACGGGCCCGCATTTTCCGACTTCAGAGGATACGAGAACTGGCAGAATGTGGCAGTCAGTCAGACCGAAAACGGGTTGAAAGTGATCGCGGCCAATACCGCGATGACAAATGCATATCGCAGCGGCATCCCCGGCAACGGCAAGCCGTTTCCCGACGGCTCCAAGATTGTGAAGATCGAGTGGTCGGCAAAAAAGAGCACTGAGGCCCCCTATTTCGTGATGGTGCCCGACACTCTGAAATCGGTTTCGTTCATCGAGAAGGATAGCAAGAGATTCCGCGACTCGGGCGGCTGGGGATACGCGCAGTTTCACTATGATGCAGCGTCCGACACGTTTACTCCGTTCGGGAACGACGCCGCATGCGGCTACGCATGCCACACGGCGGTAAAAGCAAAAGACTATATTTTCACGGCATATCCGCGGAGGTGAACGGGGAAGGAGCGACTTCACGACACCCGGTGCTGCCTTGTCACTCCGCGGATGCCCGCGTAGCGAGGCAGACCGGACCTCATTGAACGTTCTGATCATTTCCGCCAATGACCGAGAGCGGGACATGCGCGAGTGCTCAACGACGAAATTTCGGGCTCTTGGCGCACACCCGAGATTTGCGGTCACGGCGATCCAGGCGTCTCCGCCAAGTCCGGCTCCATTGGTTGAACCGGCACCGTGAGACTTGTCGCTCCGCGGCGTAGAAAGGCCCTGGCTCTGATGACGCCGATCACAACACCAAAGCCCGCAAGCAAAGCCGCGATCCAAATGTGAAGAAGGTTGGGCTGCTTCTCATTGACCCGCATCAGCAATTGATGACCAAGGTCGGAGTCCGGGTCCTCACGCCCGAACCTGAACAGGGATTTCCATTGTGCGTCAGTCAGGGCATTTAAGTCCTGCCTCGGCTCCTCGGTCTCACTCCCCGTCCCATCCTGTTGAAGCCACTGTGCAATCAAATCCTCGCCGTGCGCCGGCGCGGCGAATAAGAGGACGAGCGCCAGTAGTGCGGCGGCTTTGCACTTAGCCGTCGGCGCCCGTCGCGAGAAGGACGAACTCGTGTGAGCCAATTCATCCACTCCGACTGCTCTCCCTTGGTGTGCTTTACCGTCAGCGTGTTTCACGCTGCTCCAGGGAGAAGGTTTGATCCGTGCGGCCAGGCCGTCAACCGTTGCACTCGGCTCGTGGTTGCCGGCGCATTAAAAGGCGGCCAAGAGCGGCAGGCATTGTGTTACCGATCATCCCGTCCCTTATTCGCGTTTTGAGAGAATTCGGGGCTGTCCGCCTTAATCGCCCCGCGCGCGCCGCATCTTTCGATCGTCCGAGCTCGTTTGCGACCCACATCGTTTTAGCTTTCGCTAACCACAGCGGCGCATTGATATTTCGACGGGCGCATCTAAGAGCGCAACGGCTTCCCGGATGATGTCCGGTTCTTCTGGCTCTACGGATCGGACGACCGCGCGTCGCACAACTGCGGCTTCTCGGGGTGCGGCTTTACCGCCGCTCCTGAAGCACGAGCGGACGTAACGCAGATATGACGAAAACGACGCGAATGACCCGGACCTGTCGCATCGGTTACCTCGCAGGACTATTATTCGTCGTTGGCTAAGCCCATTTCTTGAGCGACGGGAGAAAAGAAATGGAACTCGTAACTCATAAGAAATTGAAAAGCGGCCGGTTGATGCCGTGGGGAAAAGGTACAGTCGTTATCGGGGCAAAGGGATTTGTCTACCTTTCCGGAAACACGGCGACCGCTGACGATTATGATCCAACCAGCAAAAAGGGAGGCGGCGCCGTTGGCGATGCAGCGGCGCAGTGGCGCGCAATTCTCACGAACATCAAATCAGATTTGGAGGAACTCGGTAGTGCGCTCGAATATCTCATTAGGCTGACCTTCTTTGTTAAGGGGCCATTTCCCAATGGCGGCGTTCTGAGCTCTCCCAATTTTCGCCTAGACGTGATGGACGAGTTCTTTGCCGAGCATTGCCCGAAGCACTGTAGCTATAACAACCCGCCGCCCTCAGAGGTGATCGGAGTTGCAGCGCTGGCACATCCCGACCTCGTTATTGAAATTGTTGCAGTCGCGGCACTGCCGGACTAAGCAGAGCCTCGGCCGCGAGGTATAGTAGCGTATGTCCGCTCGAATTCTCGTAACGGCAGCCGCATCCGAAATTGCGCCGGCAAGCGCGAGGAGCAACGGTAGGATTGCGAGGCGGAGCGCCTTGGCGGCCTCGAGTTTGATGAGCGGCCCGCGCGCTGCCGCCATTCTTGCGCACGAACCGCTCGCTCGGATAGCCTGACCCACAAAAGAACGACGGACGGAGAACATCGCACCGGCTGAACAGGGAGGTCATCATGCGCAAGTGGTGGGCTTCGCTTGGCATCATCTTGGCGGCGGGACTGGGCGCGGGCGCCGCCCAGGCGGACTATCGCGGCGGGACGATCAGGATCGGCGTGCTCAACGATCAATCGGGCCTCTATGCCGACATCGCGGGTACCGCCTCGGTCTGGGTCGCGCGCAAAGCGGTCGAGGATTTCGGCGCCGCCGCCAAGGGCATGAAGGTCGAGATCCTCTCCGGCGATCACCAGAACAAGCCCGACATCGGCTTGAGCATCGCGCGCCACTGGATCGACGTCGACAAGGTCGATGCCATCGCCGATGTGCCGACCTCATCCGTCGCGCTTGCCGTCAACGAGATCATCCGCGACAAGAACAAGGTGTTCCTCGCGGTCGGTCCGGCGACCTCCGATCTCACCGGCAAGGCCTGCTCCCCCAACACCGTCCATTGGATCTACGACACCTGGGCGCTGGCGAACGGCACCGGCAACGCGATCGTCAAGCGCGGCGGCGACACCTGGTTCTTCCTCACCGCCGACTATGCCTTCGGCTATGCGCTCGAGCGTGACACCGAAGCGGTCGTGATCAAGAGCGGCGGCAAGGTGCTCGGCAAGGTCCGTCACCCGTTCCCCGGCACCGACTTCTCCTCGTTCCTGCTGCAGGCGAAGGCATCGGGAGCCAAGATCATCGGGCTCGCGAACGCCGGCGGCGACACCATCAACTCCATCAAGCAGGCCTCCGAGTTCGGCATCGTGCAGGGCGGCCAGAAGCTCGCCGGCCTCTTGATCTTCATCACCGACATCCACGCGCTCGGGCTCAAGACCGCGCAGGGTCTCATTTTCACCGACCCCTGGTATTGGGATCAGAACGACGCCAATCGCGCATTCGCCAAGGAGTATTTCGCGGCGCACGGCCGCATGCCGAGCTATACCGTGGTCGGAGTCTACTCGGCCGTGTTTCACTATCTGCGCGCCGCCGAGGCGCTCGGCAGCCATGCCGACGGCAAGGCGATGGTGGCGAAGATGAAGGAGCTGCCGACCGAGGACAAGCTCATGGGCAAGGGCAGCGTGCGCATCGACGGGCGCAAGATCCACCCGATGTACCTGTTCGAGGTGAAGAAGCCCGACGAGAGCAAAGGTCCCTGGGA
>DASSJW010000966.1:0-7706 GCA_035690995.1 Xanthobacteraceae bacterium | reverse complement strand
CCGTCGTGCTGCAGGTCGAAGAATAATTTGCTCACCCAGTAGTCGGTCATCGACGTTCCTTGCCGCTCCCCGGTCTGTCGCCCATGCAATCCTGTCCCCTGATGATCCTACAGCGTTTTCCGCTGAAGAGCAGGGTGGGCTGCCGGACCACGCTTCGGTCGGACATGGGAGCTGTGAGGCAAAACACCGCCGCCGTCACCTATGATCGCCCGGGCTTGCCGCCATCCGATGAAAAGCAGCGCGCCGGGCGCGGCGCGCTGCGCACATCGAACTGGGTCGGGGGTCTATTTCAGGCGCTTCGCAGCCTCTTCGACGATGCTGAGATCCGCGTGCTTCTTAACGTCCAGCGCCGATTTCACGAAACCGAGGTCGCGCGTCATATCGACGTTCTTTTGCAGCGCGGCGAGATCCGGCAGCATGTTGGGGTCGTGGTAGGCATCGCGCTTGGTGAATAGCCAGTCGAAACGCTCGGCCGGCTGCTTGGTGACGCGGCCAGCGATCTCCATGGCTTCCTTGTGGTTCTTGGGGTCGGTGTACCAGCGTGTGATGCGCAGCGTGTCCTCCATGAAGTCGACCATGGCGGCGCGGTTCTTGTCGAGGAATGGCTTGCGCACGGTCCAGACGATCATGTCGGTGACGCCGATCGCATCGCGCTGAATGAACAGCGTGCGGGCGATCTTGCGCAACTCGGGATCGTAGGAAAAAGGAACGACGGCGGGGATCATGTCCACCTTCTTCTCCGCCAGCATGGCGCGCATCGTGGGAAACGCGGATTCGACGATCGTGTAGTCGCGCTTGTCCTCGAGGCCGTACTTGCGCAGCATGGCGCGCATGGCGACGTCGTCCGCGCTGCCGGCGGCATTGGTCATCACCACCTTGCCCTTGAGATCGTCGACCTTTTTGATCGGCCCGTCCGCCAGCACCATGTATTCCTGCGAGTAATAGCCTTCGACCCCGTCGCGGAATTCGTCGGCGATGATGCGCAGGTCGTCCATGCCGGCATTCTGGATGGCGATGGCGAGAGTGGAATAGGCGAGGTTGGCGACTTCGAGCTCGCCGTTGGCGAGCGCCGTGACCATGGGCGGCGTGCCCGCGAAACGCACCGGCTCGAGTGTGTAGGACTTGCCGAGGTGCTGCGCGAGGTCCTTCTTTTCCAACATGATCGAGGCCCAGTTGGTGACCGGCGCCACCCAGGACAGGCGGATCTTCACCGGCTCGGCGCTCTGCGCGGCGCTTGCACCGAAGACGACGGCGGCAGCGACGCTCGCAAACATCAGATTCAAAATGCGCATGAACTTTCCTCCTGCTGGCGCTTTCGGCATTCGGCCGATTTTGGTGCCACGTTGCAGAGCCGTGGTGATATTGGCAAGGGTCGAATCAGGGTCGAATTGTCGCCTTGGCCCAGGCGACGGTCGCCGGCGAGAAGCTAAGGCGAAGCCTCCTCCAGCACGCGCCCCTTGGTCTCGATCGCAAACAGGCCGGTGGTCACGGCGGCGATCGCGGCGACCGCTGCGAAGGTGACGAAGACCGACGGCAGACCTCCGGCCAGCATCATTCCGACCACGGTCGGCCCGATCATGGAGGCAAACCGAAGCCAGGCGGTGGCGGCGCCGACGCCAAGCGCGCGCACGCGGGTCGGGTAGAGTTCCGGCGTGTAGAGATAGACGCCGATATTGATGGTGCTGACGAAGAAGTAGGCGATGGTCATGCAGGCCAGCACCTGCTCGGCGGTCGGGGTTGGGAAGAGCGCGAGCGCGGCCAAGGCGACCGCCGCAGCCGCGAATGACAACGCAAACCAAAGCCGGCGGCCGACATGGTCGATGGCCAGGGCGCAGATCAGCGTCCCCACAAGGCCGGCCGCTTGCGTGATCAATCCGTACCGCAGTGAAACGTCGAGCGGCAGCTTGAACACGGTGCGATAGACCGTCGGCAGCCAGATCGAGAGGCCGTAATTGACGAAATATGACGAGAACCAGATCACCCAGACCACCAGCGTGCGACGCAGGTAGATCGGTCCGAACAAATCCGCGAGGGACGCCGGCTTGCTCGACGTGGAGACGACAGGCCTGGGCGGCGGCAGCGGTCGACCGATTGCCTTCTGGGTTTCCGTTTCGATCAGCGCCATGGCGGCTTGCGCCTCCGCGTCGCGCCCGCGCACGGCAAGCCAGCGCGGCGATTCAGGCAGCAGACGCCGCAACACCAACGTGAGCAACGCCGGGAGCGCGCCGATGACGAACATGTATTGCCAGCCGAGATGGGGCACGACCCAAACCCCCGCGAGACTTGCCGCCACCAAGCCGATCGGGAACACGAGCTCGTACAGCAGCACGAAACGACCGCGGCCTTGCGCCTTCGCAAGCTCGCTGATGAACACGGCGGCGACCGGCACCTCGCCCCCCAGGCCGATCCCCTGGATGGTGCGGAACACGAGGAGAGAGTTGTAGTCCCACGCCAGCGCGCAGACGAGGCTCATCACCCCGAACAGCGCGATCGACCACACCATCGCCGTCATCCGGCCGTGGCGCTCCGCGATCCAGCCGAACAACAGCGCGCCGAGCAATTGTCCGAGGAAGCCGGCCGAGATCATGAGCCCGATTTGCGGCGGGGTCAGTTTCCAGAGCGGCACGATGACGGGCAGGACCGATGCGATCGCCAATGCGTCGAAGGCATCGAAGAAGGTGGCGACGCCTACGATGATGCGTGCCTTGACCTGCCACGACGAGGAGGGAAGGCGTTCGAGCCGGGCGACGATGTCGTCGACCGACGAACGACCGGTTGCCACGTCCATGTCGTCCTCCCGCGTATTGTTCTTCGCAGCGCGGGCGACGCTGCGTTCAGCCCTTGAGCCCTAGAAACCTTGCGGCGTTATGGAAGCAGATGTCGTCCCGCGTCTTGTCCGCCAGCGCCACGCCATCGATGAAATGGGCGGCTTCCTCCGTCGCCTCGAATGGATAGTCGGCGGCAAACATCACACGGTCGGCGCCGAGCGCGCTGATGGCGCAGGTCAGCGGCTCCGGCGAGCACATGCCGGACGTCGTCACCACGAAGTTTTCTTTGATGTATTGCGAGGGGGGCTTGGCGAGCTTGACGCCGTAGAGTTTGGCGCGGCTGTCGAAGCGCCACAGCAGATAGGGCAAGGTCTCGCCGAGATGGCCGAGGATGAGCTTGGTGCGGGGGAACCGGTCGAAGTGGCCACCGAACACCAGCCGCAGCGCGTGGGAGCCGGTCTCGAAGCCCCATTCCCAGGTGGCGCGGCGCAACCCGACATGCCCATCAAGCGCCCGGGATGGCGTCACCGGGTCGGTGGGATGGATGTAGATGGCTGCCCCCAACGCCTGGGCTCTATCCCAGAACGGCTGCAGCGACGGGTGGTCGAGATATTGGCCATTGGTGTGGCCGTTGATCATGGCGCCGCAGAACTTCAGCTCGCGCTGACAGCGTTCGAGCTCGTCCGCGGCGGCGCCGGGGTCCTGCATGGCAAGATGCGCGAACCCGCTATAGCGGTCCGGCTGCTTTTCGATTTGACGCGCCAGGAAGTCATTCGCCTCACGCGCTTTACGGCACGCGGTCTTGGCGTCCGGTTCGGCTTGCACGCCGGGTCCGGCCAGGGACAGGACCGAGCGCGCGATGCCCGCGCGATCCATGGCCGCGAGCCGCAAGTCCCCGAAATCGGACAGGCGGGCGACCAACTGGCTGTAGATCGCCGGATCGACGTCGCCGACCGTGAGCTTCCAATAGTCTTCAAAGCCAGGACACAGGAAGTGCTCTTCAAGAGCGATCTTCTTGACCATGCTGCCCCTTGGTTGTTCCCCGCCGTTGTTTTCTGTACCGTATTCTGGTTGAAGCGTATCAATGGGTGAGCCAGCCGGCAAGCTCCGCCAGGCCGCGGTCGATCGCAAGATTGGATGCTCGGGAGACTGAACGTGCAGAAGCAAAACGGACCGCACGCTGCCGACGACAAGAGTCGAGACGATCGTGACGACAAGCGGCAAGACAAGCGTGAGGACAAGAGCCAGGTCCAGGTCATCGCCCGCGCCGCGGCGATCCTGCGGGCCCTGGAGGAGCAGCCAGCCGGCCTGAGCCTCGGTCAGATCGCCCAGCGGGTCGATCTCGCGCGCTCGACGGTGCAACGTATCGTCGCCGCGCTTGCGGCAGAAAAGCTGCTGATCGCCGCTTCGCCGACGGGCAGGGTTCGCCTTGGCCCTACCATCTTGCGGCTGGCGGCCTCGGCACGCACCGACTTTGTCGCCCTCGCGCGCCCGTTCCTCGTCAGGCTTTCGGACGAGCTCAACGAAACGGTCGACCTCGCGACCATCAAGAAAGACCATCTCATTTTCGTCGATCAGGTCATCGGCCCGCATCGCCTGCGTGCCGTGTCGGCCGTCGGCGAAGCCTTTCCGCTCTATTGCACTGCGAACGGCAAGGCCTACCTCGCCCAGCTCGACGAGGTCGCCGTCGCGCGCCTGATCGGCACCAGCTTCGAACGGCGGACCGCCAACACGATTACGCGGCTGAATGATCTGTTCAAGGAGCTCAAATCTGCGCGCAAATCCGGAGTGGCGTTTGACCGTGAGGAGCATACGCTCGGGATTTGCGCGGCGGGTGTGGTGATGCGGGACCTGCTCGGCAACGATCTCGCGATCTCAGTGCCGGTACCGGCGCAGCGCTTCCATGCCCGGGAGAAGCTCATCGCGGAGCGCCTGTTGGCCACGCGGCGATCATTGGAAGAGCATCTCGCGGCAGCAGCGGCATGACGCGCGTCCGCAGCCTCCGCCTGATGCGGATGTTGAACCAAAATGAAATGCAGACGTACCATGAGTGGCGATAGGGAGGAGTTGCGGTGACGAAAAAAATCCGCGGCGTGACGTTCGAAGAAAATCTCAAGAACGGCATGGGGCTTGAGTTCTACAATCTGTCCCATCGCTTCGGCTATCAATCCCCGAACTGGCCATATTTCGAAGACGTCAAGATCGAGCGCATCCACTATCACGCCAAGTCGGGCGTGTTGTCGCAGCGCATCACCACCCGCATGCACAACACCACGCATATCGATGCGCCGGCGCATGTGGTTCAGGGCACACCGTTCATCGACGAGGTTCCGCTGCCGCATTTCTTCGGCTCGGGGATCGTCGTCTCCATTCCGAAGAAGAAATGGGAGCAGATCACCTACGAGGATCTGGAAAAGGCCGCCGGCAAGGTGGTGCGCCCGCGCGACGTCGTCATCGTCAACACCGGCTGGCACAAGATCTACGAGGACAGCGAGGATTATTTCTGCCGCGCGCCCGGTTTCGTGCCCTCGGCCGGTGAATGGTTCGTCGAGAAGCAGGTGAAGGTCGTTGGCCATGACACCCAGGCCAACGATCACCCGCTGGCCACGGCGATCGGTCCGCAGCGCAATGGCCCGCTGCATCCGCACCTCGCCGAGGAATACAAGAAGTGGTCGGGCGGGCGCGACTGGAAGGATGATTTTCCGGAATGGGAGCCGGTGCACCGCATCCTGTTCAAGAACGGCATCCTCGGCATCGAGAACGTCGGCGGTGACATCGACAAAGTCACCGGCAAGCGTTGCACCTTCGCGTTTTTTCCATGGAACTGGGATCGCGGCGACGGCTGCATCATCCGTCTCGTCGCCATCGCCGATCCCAAGGGCGCCTATCGGATCGAGAAGGGGGAGAAGTTCTAATGCAAGTCAAGCATCTGAGCGAAGCCAAGGCCTACGAAGCCCCCAACCATCGGGCCTACTGTTCGCTGCGCCTGTTCGGCCTCGATGCCGGCGGGCCGAAACAATTCACGGTCGGCCTTTCGCACTTCCTCCCTGGCGGCGGCGCCGGCCCCGACGCGTCGCCCACCGAAAAGGTCTACTATGTGCTCTCGGGCGAACTGACGCTCATCGCCGACGGCAAGGAGAGCGTGCTCAAGGCCAACGATTGCTGTTTCATCGGGCCGAACGAGAGCCGTGAGATCATCAATCGCGGCAACGACGTCGTGACCATGCTGGTCGCGGTCTCGACGCCGCAGAAGTGATCGGCGACCGTCATCCTCGGCATCAAACCGGGTCAAGAAGCCGGAGTCGCGCGGGTGACGGAGGTTAATTCGTCCAAGGGTGAGTGAGTCCGCCATGTCCGAAGACTTCCTGAAGAATCCGCTGTCCCTGTTCGACGTCAGCGGCAAGACCGCGATCGTCACCGGGGCCACCGGCGCGTTCGGCGCCATGGCCGCGAAGGTGCTCGCCGGGGCCGGCGCCAATGTGGTGCTCTGTGCAAACAATGCGGGCGAACTGCAGAAGGTCGCCGCCGAATGCAGCAAGCTCGGCGGCAAGACAGAGGTCGTCGCCAAGCGCCCGAGCTCGGAAGCAAATTGCGATGCGATCGTTGCGGCGGCGGTCAAGACGTTCGGTCGCGTCGACATCCTCGTGGTCGCCTCGGGACAGAACAAGGTCTCCAAGATCGTCGACCAGAAGCCGGAAGATTTTCTCGATGTCATGGATGCCAACGTCACCCAATCCTGGCTCATCGCGCGAGCGGCCGGACGGCAGATGCTCAAGCAAGGTCAAGGCGGCAAGGTCATCCTGATGTCGTCGGCGCGCGGGCTCCTGGGTCACCCCGCGGGCTATACCGCCTATTGCGCCTCGAAGTCGGCCGTCGACGGCATCACCAAGGCGCTCGGCTGCGAGTGGGGCGACACCGGCATCACGGTCAATGCCCTCGGGCCGACGGTGTTTCGCTCTCCACTGACACAGTGGATGTTCGAGGACACCGAACGGTCAAGGGAGGTGCGTAAGGGTTTCCTGACGCGGGTGCCCAAAGGCCGGCTCGGGGAGGCCTCCGACCTTGCCGGGCCGCTGCTGTTCCTCGCGTCCAAAGCGTCGGATTTCTATACCGGTCATATTCTCTACGCCGACGGCGGCTACACGGCCGGGTGAACCATGCCGCGGATCGCCGTCATCGGGGCGGGTTTGATGGGCCACGGCATCGCCCAGGTATTCGCGCTCGCCGGCCACGACGTGTCGATCTACGATTCGGTTGCGGCAAACCTCGACAGCGCCAAGGAGCGCATCCGTGGCAATCTGCGGGACCTCGGCGACGATCAATCGGCCGTGGAGCGCGTGCGTGCGACTGCCGACCTGGCCGATGCGGTGCGCGAAGCCGACTATGTTGTCGAGGCCGTGCTCGAAGATCTGCCGCTGAAGCAAAAGCTGTTTGGCGAGATCGAACGGCACGTGCGACCGCAGACCATCCTTGCCAGCAATACGTCGGTGATCCCGATCACCAAGATCATGGAAGGCTTGCGCGACCGCGCGCGGGCGCTCGGCACCCATTGGTGGAATCCGCCCTATCTGGTGCCGCTGGTCGAGGTCATCGGCACCCAGTGGACGTCGCAACAGGCTATCGATTGGACCATCGCGCTGCACAAGGCGGCGGGAAAAATGCCCGTTCACGTCAAGAAGGACGTGCCCGGTTTTGTCGGCAACCGCCTGCAGCATGCATTGTGGCGAGAAGCGATTGCGCTGGTCGAGAACGGAATCTGCGATGCCGAGACCGTCGACACCGTGGTCAAGGCGAGCTTCGGTCGGCGGCTCGCCGTCCTCGGCCCGCTCGAGAACGCCGACCTCGTGGGCACTGACTTGACGCTCGCCATTCACAAGACCGTGTTGCCGGATATCGACTCCCGGCCCGGTCCGTCGCCCTACCTCGAGGCTCTGGTGG
>DASSJW010000965.1:0-9803 GCA_035690995.1 Xanthobacteraceae bacterium | reverse complement strand
GGCGACGTCGGTAAGCCGGAGCTGATCGATCGGCTTGAAGACATCGCACCCACTCATGTGGTTCGTGGGAACATCGATCATGGCGACTGGGCAGCCGCGCTGCCCATGCGCGAGCTTGTCGAGGTCGGCGAGCATCGCTTCTTTGTTCTGCACGACATTTCGCAGCTCGATGCCGACCCCGTTGCTTCGGGCTTTACAGCGGTGGTGTTCGGGCATTCCCATCGGCCCTCGATCGAAACGCACAACGGCGTTTTGTTGCTCAATCCGGGCAGCGCCGGTCCGCGCCGTTTCAAGCTGCCGGTCACCGTCGCCCGCGTCAGGGTTTCGGGTCGACACCTAAGACCGGAGAT
The DNA here is from genome assembly GCA_035690995.1 of Xanthobacteraceae bacterium. Classification (GTDB taxonomy): domain Bacteria; phylum Pseudomonadota; class Alphaproteobacteria; order Rhizobiales; family Xanthobacteraceae; genus VAZQ01. Next base: position 9,453 of record DASSJW010000965.1, on the reverse strand, counting down.
CGTGGAGCTGCAGGTGTGAACTCACTTTCGCCACGCGACGCCTTGCGGGAGCGCGCAGGCTCCGATGAGCCAGACGTTATCGCGTTTCGCGCAACCCCGCCCGCTCGAGCCGCGGCAGCACCTCGGCGCGCAGGAAGGGCAATTCGTCGGCGTAGTTGACCAGCGACACCGCAATGCCGGTCAGCCCGGCTGAGCTCAGATCGATGAGCTGCCGCGCCACATGGTCAGGATCCCCGATGATCGGCAATCCGCTGTTGCCGTGGGCGAACTGGCTGCGCTGCGTGGCGAACTCCTCGGCCGAGACGGTTTGCGGCGTGATCTTGCGCATCGCCAGCAGCCGGTCGACGGCCGACCAGTCCGCCTGGTCCACCACGCAATGCCGGTGATAGTCCTCGGCCTCCCGCATCGTCGACCGGCAGGTGATGACGCCGACGGTGTAGACGCTGATCTCGCGTCCGTGCTGCTGCGCGAGTTGCTTGACCTTGGCGACCCGCTCGGCAGTCTCCGCCACCGACACCCGTGATGCCTGCATGAAGAAGGCATCGCAGTTCTTCACGGCGAAGGTCTGACCGGCCGGCGAGGCGCCGGCATTCATGATGATGGGTCGGCTGTCGCCATAGGGCTTGGGCTTGGCGCGCACCCGGTTGAGCTCGAGATAACGGCCCGCGAAGTCGAAGTCCTCGCGCTCGGACCAGATCAGCTTGATGGCGTCGATCCATTCCTGGGCATAGTCGTAGCGCGCGGCGTGATCACGCTGTTCGACCCCGAACATCTCGAACTCGTCCTCATTCCAGCCGACCACGATGTTAAGCCCGAAGCGGCCTTCGCCGATATGGTCGGCCGTCACCATCTGCTTCGCGGCGATGAGGGGGTGAAACAGCGGCGCATGCACGGTGCCGAAACACGTGATTCGCCGGGTCGCCGCCAGCAGCGCGGTCGCCCAGGTGATGGTCTCGAGCGTGGCACCCTGGTAGTCGGTCTCGCCGCCGTAGCCCTTCCAGCGCCCGATCGGCAGCAGAAAATCGATGCCGGCCTCGTCCGCCATGCGCGCGAGCCGGAGATTATCCGGCCAAGCGCCCGACCATCGCTCCGGCACCTTGGTGACGGCGCGCCCGGACGAACAATTGGCGCCGAACAGCCCGAGCTTGAGCTTGTTGCCTGCGTGCATGGACATTCGGCCGCGGTAGGGCGCGTTTGCATTGACGAGGCTCATTCTTCAGTCTTTCGCGGGTCGGCCCATGTCGATCATAGGCCGGGGACGGAGCCCGCAGGAACGGGTTATCCTGCATGACCGGGCCGCAGCCATAAGCCCCGGACCAAACAACCCAGAGGAAACACCCATGAGAGTGACCAACGTGATTGTCCGCGTGCTGGCCGGCTGTGCCGGCCTCCTGCTCGCGGGCGCCGCCCTGGCGCAGAGCCCCGGATATCCCGACCGGCCGGTTAAGATCATCGTACCGTTCGCAGCCGCCGGGCCGACCGATGTGGTGGCCCGGCTCATCACGCAGAAACTGGCGGACCGGTTGGGCCAGCAGTTCTACATCGAGAACGTGGCCGGAGCCGGCGGCAATCTCGGAATGGGCGCCGTCGCGCGAGCGCCGGCGGATGGCTACACCATCCTGTTCGCGTCCTCGAGCTACACCGTCAATCCGAGCCTCTATGCCAAGGCTCCCTACGATCCGGACAGGGACTTCGCGCCGGTCACCAAGGCCGCAGGCTCGCCCAATGGGCTGTTCGTCCATCCCAGCATCCCGGCGAAATCCGTGCAGGAGCTGGTCCAGCTGCTCAAGGCCAATCCGGGAAAATACACCTTCGCTTCGCCCGGCATCGGCACGACACCGCATCTCTCGAGCGAGCTGTTCAAGCTCACCTTCGCGCTCGATTTCGCCTTGGCGCCGTTCCCGGGCGGGGGCCCGTCGATCCAGTCGGTCGTCGGCGGACACACGCCGATGTGCTTCCAGGCAATCCCTCCCGCGACCCCGCTGGTGAAGGACGGCAAGCTGCGTGCGCTTGCGATCACTGCCAAGACCCGCTCGCCGGCGCTGCCGGATGTCCCCACGCTCGACGAGCTCGGAATCAAGGACCAGGAGGCCGAGACCATGCAGGGCGTCCTGGTTCCCGCCGGCACGCCGAAAGCGATCGTCGATCTCTTGCAGACGGAGATCGCGCGCATCGTCAACTTGCCCGATGTCAAGGAGAAGATGCTGGCGATGGGCCTCGAGCCGAATGGCATGCCGCCGGCCGAGTTCGCCGCCTACATCAAGACGGATGTGGCGAAGTGGAAGAAAGTCATCGCCGACGCCAAAATCCCGCACATCGGCGGATGACGGTCCAGCGCGAGCGCGATAAGGCGCGCGCGTCGTGCAAGCACGGTCAGCACCCACCCGAAAAGCCTTTCGACTTTTCGGGCTCACGCCCGCGTTTGACTCGGTCGCACGATCCCCCTCCGAAAAGTCTTGCGACTTTTCGGAATCATGCCCGCGTCTGACTTGGTCGTATGATCCCATCCGAAAAGTCTTACGACTTTTCGGGATCATGCTCCGCGCATCGGAGCGCATCGCGGGCGCGAGCATGCTCGCACCGCGCCGGCGATGGCATCAGCGTTGCGTGCGTGCATCCCCGCAGGGCGCACGCAGGCAGCGAGCGAACGGAACTCGCTCGAAGGGAGATGATGGGCCTCGCAGTGCGAGACCCATCACGCCATCATTCGCTCAAGAGAACGCAGACGCCGGACGCGCCATCATCTCGTGGACATTATCGCGGCTGTCCTTTTCGGAAACCTGACTGCGATAGAAGTCCAGCACGAACAGACGAAGCGCCGATGAAAGATTGCCGTGTTGGCGCTGTGCATCGATCGCACCGACCAAGTCCGACAACGTCATGTGGCGACCGCCGGCGATCTCCTTCAGCCCCTTCCAGAAGGCATCCTCGAGGCTCACGCTTGTCTTGTGGCCAGCGAGGACAATTGAGCGCTTGACGACCGGTGATTTCATGAAGACACCCCCATTTGTAGTCGATTTGCGACATACGATAGGAAAATTAGTCCGGCACTGTGGCCGTCTCGCAATAATTCTAGAGCGTTGCAAAAATCACACAGATCGGGAGCGACGGCACCACGCGCGCGGAGGAAAGTGCGCGAGCTTCGCGCTCGGCCGACCGCGACGGATGGAAATGCGTCATGATCCCAGCGTCGCGTGCCTTTCCGAATAACATGCATGAATGATTCATCACCTCACGCGCGGAGACGAGTCGATGCTGACCCTGCCGAAACACAATCGTTATGAATATTCGACGATCGAGGAACGCACGGATTACTCATGGCCCGGCGGGAAGCGACTCGCCTTCTGCGTGACCACGAATATCGAGGTCTATGCCTATCGCAGAGGCACCGGCTGGGACCCCGCCAAGAAGGGGGAACCGCAGCAGCAGCGCAATTACTCCTGGCGTGATTACGGTAACCGGGTGGGCATCTGGCGCCTGTTCGACCTGTTCGAGCAACTGAACTTGCCCGCAGCCCACAACATCAACTCGCTCCTTTACGAATATCATCCGCAGATCTGCGAGCGCATCCGAAAGCGTGGCGACGAGGTGGTCGGGCACGGCCGCACCAACGCCGAGCGGCAGGGCGACTTGTGGGAACTCGACGAACGCCGCCTGATCGACGACACGACCCAGGAGATCACGCGGCGCGAGGGCCGTCCGCCCAGGGGCTGGATGGGACCGGCGGCGTCGGAAAGCAACGTCACCCCCGATCTGTTGAAAGAGGCGGGCTACCGCTACGTCATGGATTGGCCGGCCGACGACCAGCCGTTCTGGCTGCAGACGCGCGCGGGCCCGATCCTGTCGGTGCCCTATCCCGCGGAACTCAACGACTCCGCCGCCATCATCCATCGCGACGGCACGGCGCGCGACTTCGCCGACATGATCGTGGATGGGTTCGACGAGATGGTCGAACAATGCCGCGCGCAGCCATTGGTCATGACCATCTCGCTGCATCCGTTCGTGATGGGGCAGCCGTTCCGATTGCCGGCATTGCGGCGGGCGCTCGCGCATTGCGTCGAGCATCGCCACCGCGATCGCGTGTGGTGGACCACGCCCGGCGCGGTGGCGGACTGCTGCTACGCCCTGCCGCAAGGAACCATCCCGGGCGCAGCGCCGCAGGCCGCGTAGCTCAATCGATGCTGACGCCGCTCGCCCTGATCGTGGCGGCCCACTTCTCGGTTTCGCTCGCCACGAATTTGCGCAGATAGTCCGGCGACCGGCGGTCGGCGGCGACCACCGTCACGCCGACCTCCTTCAGCCGCTCCTGCACCGACGGCGTGTCCATGGTCGCGATCGTCGCGCCGTGGAGCTTCTGCACGATCGGCTCCGGCGTGCCCTTGGGCAGAAAGAAGCCGCTCCAGAAATAGGAATCGAAATCGGCGAGGCCCTGTTCGTGCGCGCTGGCGAGGTTCGGCAGGATCGGCGAACGCTCGCGCGTCAGGATCGCGAGCGCCTTCATGGTCTTGCTCTCGATCTGCACCTTGCCTGCCGCGGCCAGGGCGCAGAAATAGTCGATCCGTCCGGCAATGAGATCCTGCATCGCCGGCGGCGAGCCGCGATAGGGAACGTGGGTGACATCGACGCCCATCGCCGAATTGAGCTGCGCGCAGGCGAGATGCGACCCGGACCCGACACCGGCCGAGCCGTATTGCATTTTCGCCTGGTTGGCCTTCGCGTAAGCGATGAACTCCCGCAGATTGTTCGCCGGCAAATCGTTGCGCGCGACCAGCAGCAGCGCTTGCTCGACCACCAGCGCGACCGGCGTGAAGTCGGTCGCGGAGTTGTAGAGCGGTTTTTTGTAGAGCGTCTGATTCTGCGCGAAGGTGTCGACGCCGCCGAGCACGAACTGGTACCCGTCGGGCGCCGCCTTGGCGACCCGGGCGACGCCGGTCATGCCGCCGGCGCCGCTGACGTTTTCGATGACCACCTGCTGGCCCAGGACCTCGGACAGGCGGACGCTGAGAATGCGCGCCATGTTGTCGGAGGCGCTGCCTGCCGCGAACGGCACCACCATCGTGAGCGGCCGGGTCGGCCAGTCCTGCGCCGTCGCGTCATGCACGGCAACGGCCGACGCAATCGCGGCCGCAATGGTGAGGAAGGTAAAATAGCGCCGTTTGTTCACTGGGGTCGTCCTCTGTGTCGCCGGTCCACTCGAGCATGCCAATGCCGGGCAAACGTCTGTCCCGCAGTCACCGCCATGGTGCCCGCGCCCCCCGCGCATTCGCAACGCCCATCGGCTAGCAAGTTCCGGACCACGGGTGTCGTGCAGTCAATCGACCTGAATGCGGATCTCCGTTCTAGCCTGCGGCGCTTTGCGGGCCGGGCTGCGCGACCTTCCATTTCTGCGCCTCGCGCAGGCCCTCCTCGAGCGCCGCGAGGTCGAAGGGCTTCTGCAGCACGACAAAGCCCTGCTGCACCGCATCGCGCGCGCTGTCGCTATAGCCCGTCGCGAGCAGCACCGGCATCCCGCGATAGCGCTGGCGAATGGCATGCCCGAGCTCAAGCCCGGTCATGCCGCCCGGCATCAAGATGTCGGAGAATACGACATCGATCTTCGGATCGTTGCCGAGCAGCTCGAGGGCTTCGTGGGCGTTCGCGACCTGCATGACCATGTAACCGAGCTGCTGGAAATACGCCGTGCCGACCTCCGCGACTTCCGGGTTGTCTTCCACCAGGAGGACGGTGCCGGCGCGTGACGGCACGGTCTCGGGCCCGGTATGCGGGGCCAAGACCGCGGGCAATTCCCGCGTGCGCGGCAGGTAGAGCATGATCGCCGTGCCGCGGCCGACGACGCTGGTGATGGTTGCGGTTCCGCCGGACTGCTTGGCAAAGCCATACACCTGGCTCAGGCCCAGCCCGGTCCCCTTGCCGACCGCCTTGGTCGTAAAGAACGGCTCGAACACATGCGGCAGGGCGTCGGCGGGGATGCCGCTGCCGGTATCCGCCACCCGGATCGCAACGAACTCGCCCTGCAGCCCCTCCTCCGCCGCGTTGCCTTTGAGCACGATGCGCTTGGCCGTGATGCTGAGCGATCCTCCGTTGGGCATCGCATCGCGCGCATTCACTGCGAGATTGAGCAGGGCGAGCTCGAACTCGCTCGGATCGACCTTGACCGTGCAGCCCTGGTCGGGAACCACGACCTCGGTAGTGATATCGCCGCGCAGCGAGCGGTCGAGCATCTCCTTGAGCTCGGGAAGGCGCTTGGCAAGATCGATGACCGAGGGGGTGAGCATTTGCCGGCGCGAAAAGGCGAGCAGCTGGCGGGTGAGGCTCTCTCCGCGGTTGGTCGCGTTGGTGATCATGTCGAGCAGGCGCGTGTGCTTCTCGGACGTCAAATCGCGCCGCAGGCGCTGCACGCTGCCGCTCACGATCATCAGCAGGTTGTTGAAGTCATGCGCGACACCGCCGGTCAGTTGCCCGATCGCCTCCAGGCGCTGCGCCTGCCGCAGCGCAGCTTCCGCGGCCTCGCGGCGTTCCGCCTCGAGGTGGAGCCGTCGCGTGCGCCGCAGCGCGACCCCGATAATGACCAGCAGCAGCAGCGTCGCCGGCAAGCCGAAGATCAAATGGCCCGCCATGGTCGCGTGCCATTCGTTGCGGATCGCCGAGCTGTCGATTCCGGCAACGACATAGACCGGGAAGCCCTCGAGCTTGCGAAAGCCCACGCGGCGCTCCGCCCCGTCGAGCTGGGATTGCGGGATCGTATGGATGACGCTTTCCCGGCCCTGGGTGATCGCCTTTTGCAGGCCACTGCCGGCCTCGAGACCGGGTGGGCCGTCGCGCAGCTCGGGGTAGCGGGCGAGAAACTTTCCGTTCGCCTGCACCAGCGCGTAAAGGCTTCCCGGGCTGCGCCCGATCAGCGCATAGAAGTCCTCGAAGTAGCGCGGCAGCACGGCGACCGCGACCACGCCGTTGAACGAGCCATCGGCGGAGGGCCGCCGGCGCGAAAGCACGAAGAACGGGGTGCCGAAACCCGTCAATCGCGGCGCCATCACATCGCTGACATAGGTCCCGGCCGGACCGGCCATATGCGCTCGGAAAAAATCCCGGTCGCGCACATTGAAGTCGGGCGGCACTTGCGCGAGTTGGCTGGAAACGATCGGGCGGCCGTCACGGTCGATGAGAAAGATCGCCCGCAGTTGCGGCAGCGCATCGACAATCTGCTTAAGGCGATCGTGCAGGCGCGCCTGGTTCTGCCTGAGGGCGTCGTCCGGCATGCCGCGCACGATCTCGTCGACCTCGGCAATGGCCCGCTCGACGGTCTGGAAGACCTTGAGCGTGTGCTCGTGCAGGATATCGAGCGAGCGCTCGATCCGATCATCGGCGACCGCATGTTCGTGGCGATAGTTGAGCCAGGAGGCGAAGCCGAAAAGCAGGATCGGCAGGACGACACATGCAACCATCATCAGCTGCAGCAGTCTTATTGCTGATTGCCGAGCGGAACGCATCCGGCGTCATTTCACGATTCAGCGACGGCAACGATACGCATGATCCAGGCCATTCCGCACTGCGGCCGCACGCCCCCGAAGCTGCCGAAATCCTTTCGCCGCCTATCAAGTATCCGCAACAAGGTATCAGGAATTTGCTTTTAGCCTAAAATTTGTCCGCACTGGCGCGCGCCACCCGGCAGGGCCTCGCCGGCGCGCTTGCGGCCCCACGCAGCCTGCGCCCGGGCGATGTCACTTGGCCGCCATGCTCTCCAAGGTCGGGCAAGGCCGCCGTTCGGCCGGGATCTCGTAGGCCTGATAGTTGCTCTTATCGACCACGGCCGTCTTCGCCAGCACCTCCTTGGGCACCGGCTGCTTGTGCAGGGTGCGGATCGCGATCTCGGTGCCGAGGCAGCCCTCGACCAAGCCGTTGTAGTCGCCGCTGGCGAGCATGTCGCCGGCCTTGATGAGGTCGACGGCCTCTTTGCTGGCGTTGATCCCGATGATCAGCGGCGGCTTCTTCTTGGCCTCCTTGAACGCCTCGATCACGCCCAAGGCCATCGCATCGTTGGCGGCCAGCACGCCGTCGATCTGCGGCGGCGGGTTCACCTTCAACATCGCCTTGAGCAGGTCGGCGGCCGCGGGGCGGGCATACATCCCGTTCTTGGAGAGCACGACCTTTACGTCCGGGAACTCCTTCAAGGCGTCTTTGAAGCCGCGCAGCCGGGCCGCCGCCGTGGGGATCGTCTCGGGACCTTCCAACACCAGCACGTTGCCCTTGCTGCCCATCGCCTTGAGAAGCGTACGGGCGGTCTCGAGCGCGATGCTGTAATCGTCGGTGCCGATGAACGCAACGGCGGACCCGCCGGTCAGCCGGTCGCTGACATTGACCAGTGGAATGTTCGCGGCGTTGATCTTCTGCACCGCCGGGACCATTGCCTTGACGTCGACCGGGGTGAACACGATGGCGTCGCGCTTGGCGCCCAACGCCTCATCGACCAGCGCGGTCTGCTGCGCAACGTTGTCCGGCGAGGTCGGGATGTAGTGAAACACCGTGACGCCGTGCGCCTTCGCCACCGCCTCGGCGCCGGCGCGCACCGCGCGCGAGATCGGATTGCCCGCGCTCTTGGTGAAGACCGCGATGGTCTCGGCGCCGGCGGGCAAGGACCCGACCGGGATCAGGCCCGTGATCGCGGCAGCAAACCAAGCACCATGGTATTTCATCGGCTACTCCCGGTTGGCTGCGGAGCCGGTCGAAGCTCCTTCTCCCCACGCTTGCTTATTCTTCCCGCCGCCGGCGTTGTCTGCCGTCTCGACCGACCCGGCGGCGGGTTCACCTACGAACTAGCATGACCCGAAGCGTGCCACCATCACCGGTTGGTGCCCCGCCCCTCTCGGCTGGCTATTGCCACATGTTCCGTTGTAGTTTGCAGCAACTCAAATTCAAATTCGATCTGGCAAATTGCCACTCGCGCCCGCTCTGGCTAGAGTTGAACGACAATAAGAAAAAATCTTGCCGCACGGGAAGGAACGTAACCAACCGCGGTCGCCTGGCGATAAGTTCAAAACAAGGCATCGCGCGCGCGAGCGCCCAGGCATCGTCCGGACCGCGGTTAGAACTGGGGGAGACTTATGCTGATATCCGTCAATACTTTCTGGACCATCCTACTCATCATACACGGATTGCTGGCGGTCGCCCTGCTCGGGGCGCTCACGCATCAAGCAGTGGCAGTGTTGATGCCGGTGCGCCAAGCAGCGGCGGCAGGGTTCGTCACGCGCTTTCGCGCGGTGCCTGCGGCCGGCTATGCCACCGCGGTGTGCGTCCTATGGATCCTCACATTTCTCATGGGGGCGTGGATCTATACCAAGTATCGCATCTACGTCAGAATTCCGATCGAGCAGGCCGGCTACTGGAAAACGCAAGGGTTCTTCGATTTGAAGGAGCATGTCGCGACCCTCGGCTTGGTGACCCTTCCGGCCTACTGGT
>DASSJW010000964.1:0-4589 GCA_035690995.1 Xanthobacteraceae bacterium | reverse complement strand
CATCTCGCAGCACCCGCTTTTACGAACGTCGGAAACAAAGGGACACTAGCAAGTCATGATTCTAGTGTGGCTTTGCATTTGACGTTCCTATGAAGGACTCGCGGCCAATACTGATAGGAACGTCAAATGCGCCACACTAGGTGGGAACTTCCGACCGCACCAGGCGGGAACCGTGACGGGCCCACGGACGGGCCAACGACTGCCTCACATCCGCCTTGCCCTCGCCCTATCCGGACACCAAAGTTGCCGGGATCGGGCGGCCGGATCGGGGCTTGGTGGCCGGAGTTGCCGTCTCGTTAACCATGCGACTGCTACATGTGGATCGGTCTGTCCGCAGGCTTGGCGTCTTTGGCTCCCGACGCTGCGGGCGGAAGTTAAGGGGAGATGCCCGATGGGGAATCGCAATTTGAAGTGGCCCGCGAGTGTAGCCGTGCTGTCGGCGGTGGCGCTGGCGGCCTGCACGACCGGGCCGGGCCCGGAGACGAGGGCTGCGCCGCCGCCGCAGCCGGAAATGCCGGCCAAGGTGCGCCCGTCCGAGATCATCGGCCGGTGGGGCTACGCCGCCTATCACAAGCCGGAAGATCGCGCGCGCACCGAGGCCAATGCCCGCGGACAGTGCAAGCAGCCGTTCGTGATCGGCCAGGGTCCCAACGGCGGCGTCATGATGTATCTCGCCGACTCCAATCAGCTGCAGGAGCTTCGTCTCAAGGGGACGCCCGGAGGCCGGGACTATATCGGCCCGGCGGGGGAGACGCCGGGCGTGCAGGATCGTGAGATCGTCTCCTTCGATGGCCGCGTGCTGGTGATGAAATACGTCGATCCCGAGGTTGACGGCCGCTACGGTACCGGCGTGTTCGTGCGGTGCGCACCGCGCGCCTGACCGGGGCGCGTTCGCGCCGCCGCCCTTCCTCGTGGGCGAAGGAGTTGCCGACATGACCCGCCGCCTGCTTGCCCTGCCGCTGGCGGCGTGGGAGCGCGATGGGCTCAAGGCCGCACTGGTCAAGGCGGGGTTGCCGGCCGACGACGTCGGCGACCCGCGCCTGCTGTTCTGGCGCTTCGAGAGCCACGAAGACGTCCCGGTGGGCTTCGGCGGGCTTGCAGTTCATGGCGATGATGCGCTCCTGCATTCGGTGGTGACGCTGCCGCCGTTGCGCGAGCTTGGGATGGGCGCCGCCATCGTGGCGGCGCTCGAGGACGAGGCGCGCGCGCATCGATGCCGCGCGATCTATCTCCGCACCGAGCGGGAGCGGGACTTCTTTGCGGGGCTCGGCTACTTACCCTGCGCGCCAGGCGAGTTGCCGGAGGCGGTGCGCGGCAGCGGACAATTCGACAAGGCCCCCGCGGCGAGCATCATGGTCAAGCAGATCGGTTAGCATCTTCCCGCGGCGATCGTGATCGACGCCGGTGCGGGCCGTGATAGGGTCGAATCCCATCACGCGCCGCGTTCCGACATGCCTCATCTTCGCGATGTCTTCGCCGGTCCATGGCGCGCCGTCCTGGTGCTCGGGGTCACTCAGATCCTTGCCTGGGGCGCGATCTTCTATCCGCCGGTGCTGACCGTGCCGCTGATCGCAGCCGAGCGTGGCTGGTCGATGACCTTCGCGATGGGCGGATTTTCGCTGGCGCTGCTCACCGCCGGGCTCGCTTCACCGCGGGTGGGCCTCCTGATCGATCGGCTCGGCGGACACCGGGTGATGTCGGTCGGCTCGCTGCTGGGCGCGCTCGGCCTGGCCTTGATCGTGTATGCCGATCATCCCGTTGCCTATCTCGCGGTGTGGATGCTGCTCGGGATCGCCATCGCGGCGTCGCTCTACGACCCGGCCTTCGCCACCCTGGGGCGCATCTTCGGCCAGGCCGCGCGCCGCCCGATTACGGCGCTGACGCTGGCCGGAGGCTTTGCCTCGACGGTGAGCTGGCCGACCACACACGTTCTGCTCGAGGCGGTCGGATGGCGCGGCACCTATCTCGTCTATGCCGCGCTGCTCGCTGGCGTCGCCGCGCCGCTGCACGCTTTCGTTCTGCCGCGTACGCGCGCCGATCCTGCTGCCCCGGTCGACGGACGAATGCCAGTGCCGAGCGCCGTCCTGCCGCCAAAGGGATGGCCGTTCCTCCTGGTGGCGGCGGCGTTTGCGGCCTATGCCTTCGTGCCGTCGGGCATGTCGGCGCACCTGCTCGCCATCTTCGGCCGCGCCGGCATCGATGCCGCCACCGTGGTGGCGATCGGCGCGCTGTTCGGGCCCGCGCAGGTGGCGGCCCGCATTTGCGAGCTGGTGTTCGCGCGCCGCACCCATCCGCTCAATGTCGCGCGCTTCGCGGTCGGAATGCTGCTGGTGGCGTTCGCTTTGCTTGCGATCTTCGGGCTCACCGTGGCCAGCGCCGCGAGTTTCGCCGTCATGTTCGGAATGGCGAACGGTCTCCTCACCATCTCGCGCGGCGCCGTGCCGCTCACGCTGTTCGGCGCCGGCGGCTACGGCCATCTCATGGGCCGTATCGGGGGACCATTCCTGGTGATGCAGGCGATTGCGCCGCTGGTGCTTGCCTTCGTCGCGGAACGGGCCTCGGATCCGGCGGTGCTCGCCGTAGTCGCCGCCTTCGCGACCGTCGCCTTCGTCGCCTTCGCGGCGATACGCCCGCCCAAAGCAACGCACTAGGCGGGATGATTTTTCGTCGAGTCATCATCCCGCTCTAGCTTTTTGTTTGTGCGTGATCTTTTCCGAAAACCGGTGCCCACTTTTCGGGATCACGCACTAGTCTTACTGCGTCACAAAGTTCGGCGTCTTGATGCTGGAGCGGCGCAACAGGGGCATCGCGGTAGGGCCACGACGAGAGTGGCTATCAACCGTCGGCGCATCGTGGCAATCGAGTTTGGAACGTGCCGTTCTGGGCGCAGCGGCGGAGCCTCTGGGTCGATGACCGCGGGGAAGCATAGATGCCGCGAAGCTCCCGGTGGAACGCGATCCTGAGGGGGGAATCGCCTCCCGTTCGGAGATCAGGAATCCGTAGGCTGCGATGCATAGCGTGGCGTGATGATGAAAACCGCGCCAACCACGACCCTCGAAGTGTCCGAGCCCGACCTCCTGCTTGAGTTCCTGATAGTCGCGCTCGATGCGCCAGCGCAGCTTGGCGAAGTAGACCAGGTGCCGCAGCGTGATGTCGTCGGGGAGGGTTGAGAGCCAGTATTTGGTCGGTTCCTTCTCGCCTTTAGGCCACTCGATCAACAGCCATTCTTGCGGTCGGCTCTCGTTGCGCTTGAAGTCACGCCGCGCAACGCAAACACGCACGCAGGCAAAGCGCGAACGCAGGCTCTCGGCCGTGCCTTCTCGCCATTCGATCGTGCGCCAAGCGCGCTTGGGCAAGCCGAGCGCGAGTTCCTTGACCGAGACTGGCTTATGCTTCGCGTCCCGCCGCAACAGCTTCGGCGGTCGTCCGCGGCCCGACCACTTCTTTGCCGGCAGCGGCCCGGTGCCGGCAGCCCACACGGTGGTGTTCGACAAAATGCCGGCAACGTAAGTCAATCCCAGCGCGGTGACGTCTGCGCGCAAATCGCTGTTGTTGCCATAGGCGGCGTCCATCAGCACCACGGCTCTCGGCAGCCCGGCCGCACAGGCCCATCGAAGCTGATGGAGCGCGATCTCATGCTTGGTCTGGAAGCCGATATCCGCCGGGACACCCGCCTTTTGCAGCCGTGCCCGGTCGCTCGTCCACTCTTGCGGCAGGTACAAACGATAGCTCACCGGCAGGCTGGCATGAGCGTTGGCCAGCGACAGAGACACCGCCACTTGGCAGTTATCTTCCTTGCCGAGCTGCCCACAATACTGTCGTGCCACCCCCACCGAATGTCGCCCCTGCTTCGGGAAACTCGTGTCATCGATGATCCAGGCCTCGATCGGTCCATGCCGCTCGATCTCCGGCAGAACCATCTCGCGTACCTTGGCCAATACCTTCTCGTCCGACCCTTCGCCGACGAAATGCAGCAAGGATTGATGTTGCGCCGCCACCCGCGCCGGCGCCGTCACCGCCGCCATCGGCTCTACGCTCTTGCGCTCGCCCGGCATGATCAGGCCCGTGCAATAGTCCCGCAATGGCCTTGCCCGATCCGCATGTCCGATCACGCTCGCAAGCCCCTCCACATACGCGCTAAACCGTGATCCCCTCGCATCCCCTTGGCGATGACCCATCCCAGCCTCCAATGCTGACGTGAATCTCGCCAATTACCCGATTCTATTGCCGGTCAGGCCGCGACTTTCTGACTCAGTAAGACTAGGCGGACAGAGACCGCCCGGACTCCATGCGGGTCGGAAACCGGCGGCGTGTCGCGCGCTTACACGTCCTGCCCGTCATCGCCATCGAAGCCGCCATCGTCGATGTCATCATCACCCTGGTCGTCCTGAGAATCATCATCGCTGCCGCTGTCGTCGAGCGCGCCATAGCCGCGACCGGCGGCGCCGTCGGCGGTGGACGAGGGCGTCCGTCCGATGTCGTCGAGCCCGGCCTGACGCGAAAGCTCGCCGCCGCTGCTGCTGCCTCCCCACGGGGATGCGCCGGATGTGCCGGCGCCGGGATCGAACGCCGCCTGGGCGCCGTGCGAG
>DASSJW010000963.1:0-6455 GCA_035690995.1 Xanthobacteraceae bacterium | reverse complement strand
TCATTCGCGATGCCATGCGGGACAAGGATCGCGTCGCGATTGCCCGCATCGTGATGGCGCATCGCGAGCACATCATTGCGCTGGAGCCGCTCGGGAAAGGTTTGCTGGGAGTCACGCTGCGCTACGCCTACGAGGTGCGCGACGAAAAGGCATATTTCTCCGACATTCCGAACCCGCGCATTGCGCGGGACATGATCAGGCTTGCCGAACATATTCTCGATACCAAGACGGCGCATTTCGATCCGAAGAAATTCACCGACCGGTACGAGACGGCCCTGCGCAAACTGGTGAAGCGGAAGGCCTCCGGCAAGAAGATCGAGGCAGCCGCGAGCGAAGAAAAGCCGGGCAACGTGGTCGATCTGATGGAGGCCTTGCGACGCAGCGTGGGGGAGAAAAAACGCGGTGCACATCCGCGCACTGCCTCCCGCAAACGCGCCCCGCCGTCGCGCCGTGGCAAGAAAGCCGCGTGAGGAAGGCGGCCATTGCGGAACGGGTTGCCGCGCGGGCCGTTATCCCCCGGGGGGATTGCGAGTTCGACCATGTACGTGCTGGAGAACCTGAAAAAGACGCTGGAAAGGGTGACTGGCGCCGGCAAACCTTCGGTCCCGGCCGCGCGCCGGGCGGTTCGCCGGAGCAAGCCTCACGCGATCACGTTCAAGGACGACGGGAGCGTTCCCAACAATTCTCGCCTGCCCTTCCTGCTCTACCGTGGCGCGGTTGCTCTCGGCGGCTCCGTGGATCCGGCAGCGCTCTTGGAAGAGCTGTTCAACGCCAATGACTGGGGCCATTCCTGGCGCAACGGCATTTATGACTACGTTCACTACCATTCACGCACGCACGAAGTGCTCGGCATCGCGCGCGGACATGGGCAGGTGCGCTTCGGCGGCAACGACGGCAAGGTCATCGCGCTGCGCAGCGGCGATGTCGTCATCCTTCCCGCCGGCACCGGCCATCAACTTATTTCCGGAAGTAAGCAGCTGCTGGTCGTGGGCGCCTATCCGCCGTCGGGCACGTATGACGAGTGCATGCCGCTGCCGGAGGACCACAAACGTGCGTTGAAGTCTATTCCGAAGGTGCCGATACCGGCCAAAGACCCGGTCTACGGTAAAAACGGGCCGCTCCAGGAGTTGTGGCGACGCCCCTGAGGCGGCGCGCTTCTTCAAGTTTTCCGCATCAGGCCTTGCCCGCAGCAGCAAGGCCACGTTTATCCGGCCCTTATCGCAAATTGTTCTGCAGCCATCCATCCACCAGGCGCGCGATGTCGAGATTGTTCTTCTCGATCATGACCATGTGGCCGTTGCCGTGAATTCCCTTGTCCTGCAGCCGGATATAATCGGTCTTAACACCGGCCTGGTTGAGATACTTCGCCGTGCAATGGTCGTAGACTTGGTGATAGGAGGCCTCCGCCGCCATGACCATCACCGGGATGTTCTTCAGGTTGACCAGTTGCCGGGCCGGCGCCTTCTGCATCCAGCACACGAAGAGATCAGGCGCATCGGCCTGGGCCTCGCGTTCAACCGCGAGCTCGGCCGGCTCCTTCACTGGCGGATCGTAGGTGATCGGGATGTCGCTCGGGCCCCATACGCGCGCCTTGCCGGTGCCGATGATCGTGGCTTCGAATGGAGGGCCGGCCGGCTCGATGGCGACGATCGCCTTGACGAGCTGCGGCCGCGCGTCGGCGATCAACCAGCCGAACGGGCCGGATTGTGAATGCGTCAGTACGATTGCCGGTCCGATCCTGTCGAGCAGGGCGGCGCCGGCATCCTGGTTGCGCTGCTGGGTCACCTCGTTGGAGATGACAGTTTCGACCTGCGTGGCGTAGAACGCGTCGAAGATCGGATCGCCTTTCTGGCCCTTGTTCGGACCGTCCCCCGGCCATTGCGTGTGTTTCTTCGCCTGGGCCCAGGTGCCCCTGACCGCATTGGCGGTGAACTGGAACTCTTCCTGCTGCGCGGTGAACATGCGCGTTGCGCCGTCCCCCGGATGCCAGGCGGAGCGGCCGCGCATCGGCTGGTCGATCATGTAGACGACGTAGCCTTGCTCGACGAAATATTCCGCCCAGCCCTTTCGCCCATCCGGCGTTCCCATCCAGTTGGTGGCGGTCTGCGCCGCGCCATGGATGAGCACGAGCGGATAGGGCCGTCGCACATCCTTCGGGGCGAGCACCTCGACATAGATCTGACCCTGCATGATCTCCTTGCCGGGCTCGCCGGTGTACTTCCCGCCGACGTAGAAATAACCGCGCTGGGCGATGGCCGACTGGTCGATCGCCGGCACCGGCAGCTTGGGCGGCTCCGCCCGGCTCGGCGCCGGCGCAGCGAGTGCCAGCGCCGACACCAGCACGGCGCAGGCCAAGCCCGGCACCAGTTGAGGTGTGATGACGTTGCCGATGCCGACATTGCTCATGACTTCCTCCCGCCACCGCGTTCGCGCGGATATTGCATTGCTCTTGAGCGTGCCGCCGGCCTTCCGTGACTGTCAATAGATCGGGAGCGCACGGCAGACAGGGAACGCGGTCAGACCGAACGCGAAGCCGGCTTGCCCACTCACGGTGGGCCGCCGGGGAGAACCGCAGCATGTGCGCCCCGGCTATTCGCCCTTGATGTTCGCGTCACGGAGCGCCTCGCCGTATTCGTCGTATCGCTTGCGGACCAGCGCCGCGAAATCCGCGCCGCACCTGCCCACCGGATAGAGACCCTGATCGGCAAGCCTCGCCTGCACCTCAGGGAGCGCCAGCGCCGTGGTGAACCAGCCGGCGAGCTGGGTGAGCGTGTCCTTCGGCGTCTTCGCCGGCGCAACGATGCCGAACCAGTTATCCACTTCCAATCCCGGAAAGCCGGATTCGTCGAAGGTCGGCACGTCGGGCAGCGGCGCGATCCGCTTCAGCGTGGCCGCGGCAAGCGCGCGCAACTTGCCCGCCTTCAGGTGCTCCGCCACCACCGCGTAGCCGACGAACACTGACGTCACATGCTCGCCCAGCACCGCGTTCACGGCCGGGGCGCTGCCGGCATAGGGGACGTAAGTCATGTTGACGTGGGCCATGCGCGTGAACGTCGCGAACCCGATGTGAAAGGATGTCCCCGGTCCAACACTCGCCATCGTCAGGTCCCCGGGCTTGGCGCGCGCGGCGCCGAGCAGATCGGCCAGCGTGCGATAGGGAGACGCGCCGTTCACGACGAGGACAGCAGGCGACTCGACCAGAAAGCAGATCGGGTCGAAGCTGGTCACGGGGTGGTAGCTCGCCTTTCGCATCTGCGCATCGATGAGATAGGTATTCGCGGTCATCAGCAGGGTGGTGCCGTCGGGCGCGGCACGCGAGACGGCCTCGGTCCCGATCATTCCGCTCGCGCCCGGGCGGTTTTCGACCACCATCGTCACCCCTTGCGCGCGGCCGATCTGCTCGGCCATCAGCCGCGCCACGAAGTCGGTGCTGGCGCCGGGCGGGACCGGGACAACGATCTTGATCGTTCGCGCGGTCTGCGACCACGCATCGTGACCGTAGAGCGCGAGCACAATGATCGAGACACAGGCAACGCAAAGACGTCCGAGCCGAGCCATTTGATAACCCCAACTGCGCTGGAAAGACCGGCACGAGAGTGCGGGGTTGCCGCTCGACTCGCAAGGCCGGCGGCCACGGCCCGCGCCCCTCAGTCGGCGGCGGCGAGCGGGCGGCTGATGCTCTCCAACGGCTTGCGCTCGGCGGCGACGGCGAAGCGCGCTCCCACCAACGCCGCCGCCAACATGAGCGCCGAGCCGAGCAGGTAGCCGGCAAAAACGCTCCAACGCGAGCCGGTATCGATCAGGGCGCCGAACAGCCACGGTCCCGCCACGCCGCCGATGCCGGTGCCGATGGCGTAGAAGAAGGCGATGGCAAGCGCGCGGACCTCGAGCGGAAAGGTTTCGCTCACCGTGAGATAGGCCGAGCTCGCCGCCGCCGAGGCAAAAAAGAAGATGACCATCCACGCAATGGTCTGGCCGGTTGCGGACAAGACCCCGAGGGCGAACAGATAACCCACGCAAGCGAGCAGCAGGCCGGACACCGCATAAGTCACGGCGATCATGGTGCGGCGCCCGACGGTGTCGAACAGCCGGCCGAGAAGCACCGGCCCGAGAAAGTTTCCAGCGGCGAAGGGCAGCAGATACCAACCGACGTGGTCGGCCCGGATGCCGTAGAAATCGGTCAGCACCAGCGCATAGGTGAAGAAGATGGCATTGTAGAAGAACGCCTGCGCCGCCATCAGCGTCAAACCCACCAGCGTGCGCCGGCGCTCGACACGAAACAGCGTCTTGGCCACCTCCGCCAGGGGCGTGAAGCGGCGAGTGCGCAGCCGTATGACCACGAGCGGTTCGTCGTCGAAGCGATGCCCGCGCGCGCGAAATTCGGCCTCGATGCCGTCGACCACGCTGTTGGCTTCGGCGACGCGGCCGTGGGTCATCAGCCAACGCGGCGATTCCGGCAGCCACATGCGCATCAGGAGGATGACGAGGCCGAGCAGCGCGCCGATGAGAAAGGCCAAGCGCCATCCCATATCGGGCGCCAGCACGGCGGGATCGAGCAGGATGATGGAGGCTGCCGCACCCACGGCAGCGCCGAGCCAGAAGCTGCCGTTGATGACGAGATCGGTCCAACCGCGGTAGCGCGCGGGGATCAGTTCCTGGATCGCCGAATTGATGGCGGTGTATTCCCCGCCGATGCCCGCGCCGGTCAAGAACCGAAACAGCGCAAAGCTCCACAAATTCCAGGACAGCGCGGTGGCTGCGGTAGCGACCAGATAGAGCGCGAGGGTGATGAAGAACAGCCGTTTGCGCCCGAGCCGATCGGTGAGCCAGCCGAAGAACAGGGCGCCCAGCACCGCGCCGGCGAGATAAGCACTACTTACCAAGCCGACCTCGGCGTTGGAGAAATGCAGCAAGGGGCTCTGCTTGAGGGCCGGCGCCACCGCACCGGCCAAAGTGACCTCCAGACCATCGAGTATCCAGGTGATGCCGAGCGCCACCACCACGAGCGTATGAAACCGGCCCCATCGCAAACGGTCGAGGCGGGCCGGGATATCGGTCGCGATGATCCCCGCCCCGGCGTGCGCAGACGCCTGTTCTGGAAGCGCAACTGAGGATGCCATCATGGACTCAATGGGCTTGCGTCAGGCGAGCCCCGGTCAAGGCAACGGTTTGCACGATTTTGCGTTCCCGAGCGTATCTGCGAGGGCCGGACGCCCGCTTCCCTCCGCCGACGACACGCCATAGATTGCACCGGCCGACCATAAACATTCGCCCGCCGAGGAGCCTTCCTGATGTCTTCCACCGCCATCACCTGGATCATCATCGGTCTGATCGTGCTGTTCGTGCTGTGGGTTATCATGATCTACAACGGGCTCGTGGCCCTGCGGCAGCGGGTAAACCAGGCCTTTTCCGATATCGACGTGCAGACCAAACAGCGCCATGACCTCATTCCGAACCTGGTCGAAACGGTGAAGGGCTATGCGGCGCATGAGCGCGGCACCTTGGAAGCGGTGGTTCAGGCGCGCAATGCGGCGGTGACCGCACAGGCGGGCGGGGTGGCCGCCCAAGCCGCCGCCGAGAACGTGCTCAGCGGCGCATTGCGGCAGCTGTTCGCGCTCAGCGAAGCCTATCCGGACCTCAAGGCCAATCAGAACTTCCAGCAGCTCCAAGCCGAGCTGTCCGACATCGAGAACAAGATTGCGGCGGCGCGCCGCTTCTTCAACAACGCAGTGCAGGAATACAACACCGGCATCCAGCAGTTTCCGGCCGTGCTGATGGCGGGAGCGCTGGGCTTCACGCAAAAGGAGTTCTTCGACGTAGGCGTCGACGAGCGCAAGGTGCTGGAGCAGGCCCCGCAGGTGAAGTTTTGACGTTGCAATCTTGCGTCTCGGATGAGGGGCAGCGCGGAGCCCCTGCTGTGCGGCGCACCGCTTCGTGCTTGGCACCCGCCTTGCGTCGCGCCCGGGACACGCAGATCTGAGCGTCAGCCATGGCCGCCTACGGGCTGTACACCCACATCCAGTCGAACAAACGGCGATCGATCGCGCTGCTCATCGGCCTGTTCGTTCTGGTCTATCTGCTCGTCTATGCCGGCGCGCTGGTTGGCGAGGCCCTCACCAACGATGCGCCGCTCGACGAGCTCATGCGCGCCGCGCTGAGGGATGCACTCTACGCCGCGCCATGGGCGACGCTGGGGACGGCGCTATGGATCCTCATCGCCTACAAAGTCCACCAGGCAATGATCGACGCGGTGACCGGAGGCCGCGAGGTGACGCGTCAGGAAGAGCCGCGGCTCTACAATCTGCTCGAAAACCTCTGCATCTCGCGCGGCATAACCATGCCGAAGCTCAAGGTGATCGAGGATGACAGTCTCAATGCGTTCGCTACCGGCATGAACGCGAAGCAATACTCGATCACCGTTACGTCCGGGCTGATCAATTCGCTCGATGACGCCG
>DASSJW010000962.1:0-16348 GCA_035690995.1 Xanthobacteraceae bacterium | reverse complement strand
GCGGGTAGTCGGGTCGGCCCGGCCGCTGTATACTCGCGCAAACAACCGAGGCACGGGGCCTCTCATGAAGGTCGTCGAGATCGTTCCGCGTGAACGGACGCGGCTCTATGGGATGCTGGTCGCCAAGGAGGCCGCGATCCGCAAAGGCGGCCGCGGGACCTATGTCCGGGTGGGCCGCAAGACCCAGGATTCGACCCGCTGGAAGCACCGCAACTACCGCGGCTCGGTGCAGCTCAAGCGGGGTGCGTCCGAGGTCGTGACCGCCAGGGTGCGCGCGACCACGCCCGAAGACGAGCGCAAGCTGCTGTCGTCGTTTCTCGGATTCGTCGATCGCCACTCCGGAGACCAAGTGGCGACCATCACGATCCACTACCGGTGATCGGCGCGCTCGTCCGGCAGTGAGTGGCTTTGCCCGTTCGTCACAGCTTTGATATCTGCAACTGCTGTCGGTCACCCACCCAGGTCTTGGCCAGGGCCGCTTCCGCGCCTTGCGCGCCGGCGGCGTCGCCACGCGCCTTGGCGAGCTCGAGCAATCCATAATACGACCAGCCGTTGTTCGGCGCGCGCGCCAGCGCGCGGCGGAATTGCTCCTCGGCGTCACCGAGCCGGCCCGCCTGCATCAGCGCTGCGGCGAGTGATTGGCGCACCGGATAGTACCAGTAAGGCGGCTCGGTGTAGGGCAGGGCGTCCTGCAGCGCGGCCGCCTGCTCGAAGCGTTCGATCGCCTTTTTGGTATCGCCTTCCGCCTGCGCAAGGCGGCCCTCGACGACGATGCGCGCAAGCTGCAGCACCTCCAAAGCCGGAATGCCGGCCGTCTTGAGGAGCGAGAAGTCTGCGGTGCGCTCGATCGTGTCGATGGCGTTCGCCTCCGCCCTGCCGGCGGCGATGTCGCGTCGTGCCGCGTAGGCCACGCCGCGGGCGTAGTGCCACATCGCCTTCACATAGGGGATTGAGTTGCCGGGATCGGGCAGGGCGAGGATGACGTCGGGTGCGCTGAACAGGGCGTGGGCGTAGTAGGGCGCGGCCTTCACCGGATGTGTGCCGGGAATGGCGAGCGCCGCATCATCGGGCATGAGGCCGCGCAGCTTCTCCGCCGCGGCGATGCTGTTTGCGCCATCGCCGGCCATCAGCGCCGAAGCCATCACGAAGTGAACATTGTGGGGATAGTAACCCAGCCGGTACACGCCCATCGGGGCGTCGCTGGCCGCCAGATATTTCTCGTCCACCGCAGCCGCGGTCGTGTTGTCCACGAGCGCGTCGAGGTAACGGCCGACGCGGTAGTAGATATGGCTCGGCATGTGCACGAGATGGCCGGCACCCGGAATGGCGCCACGCAACCGGTCGGCATAGGGCTCGGCCCGCTGTGGGCGGTCGGACGCTTCCACGGCGTGGATGTAATAATGGATCGCGCCCGGATGATTCGGGTCTCTTGCGAGCACCCGCTCCAGCGTCGGCACGATGTCGGCGCTTTGCGGGTTCGGCTCCCGCCCGCCCGGCTGCCAGTAATTCCAAGGGCTGAGATCCATCAGCGCCTCGGCGTACAGCACCGCGATCTCGTTGTCCTCGGGAAACTGTCCCGCAGCCTTGGCCATGGCCGCGGCGTAGGCCGCGTCGAGTTCGGCTCGATCCGCCTTCGGGTTCTCTGCATAGCGCGTGGACAGGGCGGTGATCAGCGCCTGTTCGCGCGGGCTCGCCTTGGCGGCAAGCGCGCGCGCCTTCTGCGCCGCGGCGAACGCGGGCGCCACGGCCTCTTCCACCATCGGCATATTGATGTTGGGGCCGAGCACCAGCGCCTCGCCCCAGAAGCACATGGCGCAATCGGGGTCGAGCTTCTGCGCCTTGCGGAATGCGCGCTGCGCTTCTTCGTGATTGAAGGCGTGCGTCAGGCGCAGGCCCTGGTCGAAATAGTCTTGCGCCGCCGGGCTCGCCGTCGTGACTTTGTAGCTGAGCGAGCCGAGGCCGTCCCACAGCGGCGGATCGCTGTCGGCGAACGCCAGCGCCGGTGATGCGGCATTGCTCCTGGCCTGCGGCACTTCCGTCCGCGTCGCCACCTGGCGGATCATCCCGCGCGTCATGGGAGCAACATGGGTTGCCGGGCTCTGGCAGAGGACGAAGTCCCCGCCGACGTCCGAGCCGGCGCCGGGCAACGCGACCGCAGCGGCGGCCCTGGCCGGAGCAAACGACGCTGCTTCGGAGACGCGCTCGCCCCCAAGCGCAAGCAACGCGAGGCCGCCCGCGCACGCGCCGGCAGTCGTGGCCAACAGCGCCGCCCGCAATCGCATGACTGCTATCATGGTATTGCCTCCAAGCTCGAAGACCGAGCGTCCGGTCCTACGGGCATTCGCCGATGCGCTGTCCCGCGATCGAGGTGCGCACCGACTGCATGAGCCGCCCCTGCATGAACGAGCGTGCGGTAATGATGGCGACGTAATGCTCGGGACTGTCGAAGGTGAATTCTCCTTCCACGTCCATGTCGATTTGACCGCTGCATTGCAGCCGCCATTTTAGCCGCTGCGGGGTAAGCTCATGCTCGACGCGCTCGCAGCTCGAGTTGGTCGTCCGGCTGACCGGGCTGAAGGTCGTGTCGAGATCGGCGACGGCTTCCGGCGTCAGGCAGCGCGTGCCTTTCTGCGGCGGACCGATGGTGCCGTTGATCTCGGGGGTCTGGACCGTGTGCCACTGGCCGGCGCGCAACCCATCGGCGGCCGCATCCTGCGCAATGGCGAGAAACATCGCCGCAGCGAGCGCGCCTGCCCGCCGGAAGTGAACACCTGTGAAGATCATGCAGTGAATTGTCTCCGCGTCGCCCTTGAACCGCAATGATACCAGGGGTGAAGCTGTTCGTCATTCCGGTTTGATGTTGGCGTCGCGGATCACCTTCGCCCATTTCGGCACTTCGACCTTGATCCGGGCGGTAAATTCGGCCGGCGTACTGCCGATTGGCTCGAACCCGATGGCGGCGAGCTTCTGCTGCACGTCGGCAAGTGCGATCACTTTGACGGTTTCGCGGTGGAGGAGATCGATCACCTCTCTGGGCGTGCCCTTCGGAACGAGAATGCCCTGTGGCGTATCGCCTTCCTGGCCCGGCACGCCTGCCTCCGCCATCGTCGGGACGTCGGGCACCGCGACGCTGCGCTTGGCGCTCGTCACCGCGAGCGCGCGGATTCTGCCTTCCTTGATCTGCGGCGCGGCGGGCGGCATCGAGGAGAACGCGATCGGCGTGTGGTTGCCGATCACCGATTGGATCATCGGGCCGCCGCCCTGGAACGGCACGGCGACCAGGTCGATCTTGAGCGCGAGCTTGAACATCTCGCCGGAAAGATGCGACGGCGTGCCGGTGCCGGGATTGGCGTAACTCGACTTGCCGGGGCTCGCGCGCACGAAGTCGATGAGCTCGCGCACGGTCTTCGCCGGGACCGAGGGGTGGACGACCAGCACGTTCGGGGTGGTGGCGATCTCGGTCACCGGGTCGAAGTCGTTGTAGGGATCGTATGGGACCTTGGTGTAAAGGCCAGGATTGATCATGAAGCTCGAACTGGCGACGAGGATGGTATAGCCGTCCGGAGCCGCGCGGGCGGCCAGCGCGGTGCCGAGGTTGCCCCCGCCGCCTGCATGATTCTCGACATAGAACTGCTG
This sequence comes from Xanthobacteraceae bacterium, assembly GCA_035690995.1. Classification (GTDB taxonomy): domain Bacteria; phylum Pseudomonadota; class Alphaproteobacteria; order Rhizobiales; family Xanthobacteraceae; genus VAZQ01. The sequence goes on along the minus strand of DASSJW010000962.1, from coordinate 12,712 downwards.
GCCGAGATTCTCGGAGAACTTCTGCATTAGCAGACGCGCGATCACATCGGACGGTCCGCCGGGCGCGAACGGCACGATCACCCGTACGGGACGGTTGGGGTAGCCGGTTTGCGCGTGCGCCCCGGTGATCGACAGCAGCAGCATGCACACGGCGGTGGCGCGGCTCAACCTGATCATAATGACGGGTTCCTGACGGGTTAGTCGTTGATCACTGCTGCGAGGTTCTCATTGTGCCTTGATGTTGGCGGCACGAATGACCTTCGCCCATTTGTCGATCTCCCACGCGATGCGGGCGGCGAACTCTTTCGGCGTGCTGGCGATCGGCTCGAAACCCAGCGCCGCCAGGCGCTCGCGCACGTCAGGCAGAGCGACGATCGCGACGATCTCCCGATGCAGACGGTCGATGATGTCCGGCGCCGTCCCCGACGGAACGAGAATCCCGAGAATGATGTCGGACTCCTGATCGCGGGCCCCGGCCTCCGCCAGGGTCGGGACTTCGGGCAGCGCCGGCGAACGGCGTGCGCCGGTCACAGCGAGCGCGCGCACGGTACCCTGCTTGACGTGCGCGGCGGCGGTCGAAATCGATGTGTAGAGGATCGGCGTATGCCCGCCGATGGTCGAGGTGATGGCGGGGCCGCCGCCGTTGAACGAGACCGCCACGAGGTCGAGTCCGAACGCCTGCTTGAGCATTTCACCGGCGAGATAGCCCGGCGTTCCGAGGCCGGCATGGGCGTAGCTGTGCTTGCCCGGGCTCGCCTTTACCCAGGCGACGAGCTCCTCGACATTGGTTGCCGGCACCGATGGGTTGACCAGCAGGACCTGGGGCGACACCCCGACCAGCGACACCGGCGCAAGGTCGCTCGTGGTGTCGAAGCCGAGCTTGGCGAACAGGCTTGGATTGACCACCAGCGTGCTGCTGATCACGAGGATGGTGTAGCCGTCGGCGGGGGCCTTCGCCGCCAGCGCGGTGCCGATATTGCCGCTGCCGCCGGGATGGTTCTCGACGTAAAACTGTTGCCCCAATCGCTCCGACAGCTTCGGCGCGAGCACGCGTGCGACGATATCGACCGGGCCGCCGGGCGCGAACGGCGCGATCATCCTCACTGGCCGGTTGGGATAGTCCGACGGTTGCGCCACGCTTGCCCCGGCGACGAGGACTGCGGCAAGCCCAAGCACGATCGCCTTCATTCCATGTTCTCTTCTTTTCGGCAGCGTGTCCCGCGCTTGCAGATATCGTGGGGCGAAGCGGCGGCTAGTCTGCCCTGATGTTCGCATCGTGCACGACCTTGCTCCACTTGGCGATCTCGGTCTTGATGCGCGCGCCGAAGTCGTCGGGCGTGTCAGCGACCGGGACAAAGCCCAGCGTCTCAAGACGCTGCTTGACCTCGGGTGACGCGACCATCTTCACGATCGCATCGTGCCAGCGGGCGATGACCTCCTTTGGCGTTCCGGCCGGCGCCACGATGCCGGTGAGGGTGTCGCTCTCGAGGTCGGGAATGCCTGCTTCCGCGTTGGTCGGTACATCCGGCAGCGCCGGGGAGCGCACCTTCGCGAGCACGGCGAGGCCGCGCAACTTGCCGTCCTTGATATTGCTCATTGCCGGCGGCAGCGCGGTGAATGCGATCGGGGTGTGGCCTCCGATGGTGGAGTTGACGGCCAGCGCAGCGCCGTTGAAGGGCACGGTGATCAGGTCGAGCCCGTATTTCTGCTTGAACAGCTCGCCCGCGAGATGCGGGGTCGAACCGGTGGCGGGCTGGGCGAAGCTGTACTTGCCGGGGTTGGCCTTCACCAGAGCGGCCAGCTCCTTCATCGATTTGGCCGGAAAGTCGGGATTGACTGAAATCACGTTGGGAGAGGCGGCCACAAGCGTGATCGGTGCAAAGTCCTTCACCGGATCGTAGGAGATCTTCGTATACATGCTGGGATTGACGATGAAGCCGGTGCTCACCACCAGCATCGTGTAGCCGTCGGCCGGCGCCCGCGCCACCATGGTTACGCCGGTATTGCCACCCGCGCCCGGCACGTTCTCGGTGTAAACCTGCTGGCCCCATTCCTCCGACAGCTTCTGCGCGACGATCCGCGCGATCACGTCGGTCGGGCCGCCCGCTGCGAACGGCACGATCAGGCGAACCGGTCGTGCCGGGTAGGTGTCGGCCGACGTCTTGCCGGCGAGCAGCATCATCGACGGCAGCAGCGCGAGAATGGCGCGCAACGCGCGGACGTTCGCCATGGCATCCTCCCTTGATCTTTTGATTGATGCTATCATCGCCCTTGCGCGCAGCGCAGTAAACACCTACGCGCGTCCTCCCGCCGACACGATCCAGAAAAGGAAGCCCCATGACGTCTAAGAAGATCACGCGCCAGGACCTCCGCGATGCGGCGGAGAAATACAAGAACTGGGGCAAGTGGGGCCCGGACGACGAGATCGGCACCCTCAACTACACGACGCCCGCGGATATCATCGGAGCGGCGCAACTGGTGCGCAAAGGCAAGGTGATCTCGCTCGCGCTCAATTTCGATCACACCGGCCCGCAGGGGGCGAAGAGCAATTATCCCGCGATGGGCCGCACCAATCCGATCCACACCATGATCCGCACCGGCACCGATGCCTATTCCGGCGTGCTGGACAAGCGCGGCATCCGCGCGGCCGACGATATGGTAACCATGCCGCTCCAGTGCGGCACCCAATGGGACGGCCTCGGCCACGTCTTTTATGAAAGCCACATGTGGAATGGCTATGACTGCCGCGAGGTCACATCGGCCGGCGCGCAGAAGTGCGGCATCGAGAAGACCAAGAACAGGATGGTCGGACGCGGTGTGTTCCTCGACGTCGCGCGCGCTCTCGGCAAGGACTCGCTCGAGGACGGCTACGGCATTACCTGCGAAGATCTCAACAACACCGCCGAGGCGCACGGCGTCACCATCAAGCGCGGCGACTATGTGATCGTGCGCACCGGCCAGATGGAGCGCTGTCTCAAGGCCGGAAGCTGGGACGGCTATCCCGGCGGCGACGCGCCGGGCTTTGCCTTCGAGACGCTCGAATGGGTGGCCCGCACCGAGCTTGCCGCCCTTGCCAGCGACACCTGGGGATGCGAGGTGCGGCCGAACAACACCGAAGGTGGCATCAACCAGCCGTGGCATTGGATCACCATCCCGATCATGGGCATGACCATGGGCGAGATTTTCTATCTGAAGGAGCTTGCCGAGGACTGCGCGGCCGACAAGGTCTACGAGTTCATGTTTGTCGCGCCGGCCATCCCGATCACCGGCGCGGTGGGATCACCGACCAATCCGCTGGCGATCAAGTGAACAAGGTCGGCCTCCAACGCCGTATCACGACCGAGCCTGTCTTCATCCGGGTCGCCGTCACGCCCGATCCGGACGTGAAGTCCGCGGAGTCACCGAAGCACCGCGTGCGCGCATGACCGCAGGAATGGCCCGCCACCTCGCTCCATGAGCGGCGCGCGCCATGCGGCTGCGCGTAGCCTTTGCCGAACGGAAGCATCACATGAACTTCGCCATCAACCCGCTGGTCGCGATCGGCGTCCTCGCCTCCACGGCGGCGACCGACGCGGCCTATGTTTTCTTCAACGCCGCTGTCAGCAGCCGTCGTCGCGTCTGGGCCGCGAACTGGAGCGCCATCTGGTACATGCTGTCCGCATTTGCCGTGATCAGCTATACGGAGAATGCCTTGTACGTCGCATTTGCAGCTCTGGGATCGTGGCTGGGGGCATTCGCGTCGGTCACTTGGCTTCACCGCGGCGGGCTCCTGACCCCGCCGCGCCACGATCCGCCATGACGCTCCCACCCCGCAAGCTCACGCCATTTCCCGCTGCCTGAAAGGTTCATCCATGCTCGGACACAATCGAAAAATGAGCGGGGCGGAATGCCTCGCCGACATGCTCAAGGGCTACGGCGTCACCCACGTGTTTCATGTGCCGGCTGTGCTGCGCAAGACTTTCGCCGTGATGGAAGGGCGCACCGACATCAAGCGCCTGCATGTCCACGGCGAGAAGGCCGCGGCCTACATGGCCGACGGCTATGCGCGCGCGTCGGGCAAGCCCGGTATCTGCGCCGCGCAGGTGATCGGCGCCCTCAATCTCGCTGCCGGACTGCGCGACGCCTGGCTCGCGCACTCGCCGGTGATCGCCATGACCGGCGGGCGCGATCCGAAGACCAAGTTCCGCAAGGTCTATCAGGAGATCGACGACGTCCCGGCGTTCGAGCCGGTAACCAAGTTCAACGCCACCGTCGACGACGTGGCGCGCTTCCCCGACATGGTGCGGCAGGCGTTTCGGGTCGCGACCTCGGGCACGCCCGGGCCTGTGCACCTGCAATTTCGCGGCAATGAGGGCCAGCTGGATGCCGACGAGGCGGAGATGGAGCCGTTGTGCGAGCCGCAGTTCGCGCGCGTGCCCCCGTTCCGTCCGGCGCCGGACGATGCCAGCGTGATGGCGGCACTCAAGCACTTGCAGGATGCGCAGCGGCCGGTGATCGTCGCCGGCGGGGGCGTGCGCGCGTCGGGTGCGGCCGCGGAACTTGTCGCGCTCGCCGAGGTGCTGCAGATCCCGGTCGCCACCTCGCTCAACGGCAAGGATGCGATCCCCGGCAACCATCCGCTCGCGGTCGGCGTGGTCGGTACCTATTCGCGCGAGAGCGCCAACCGGGTGGTCAACGGCGCCGACCTCGTCTGCTTCATCGGCAGTGAGACCGGCGGCATGACCACGCATTTCTGGGCGGTGCCGAAGATCGGTACGCCGGCAATCCAGATCGACATCGACCCCGAAGCGCTCGGCCGCAACTATCCACTCCTCGCTGGCGTCAACGGCGACGCCAAGGTGACGCTCGCGCGCATGCTCGCGGCGGCCGAGCCTGGAAGCGCCGGCAAGCGCAAAGCCTGGGTCGAGGAAGCGCAGAAGATCTGCAAGGAATGGGCGGCGAAGTACCGGCCTTCACTCACCTCCGATGCCGTGCCGATCCGGCCCGAACGCATCTGCGCCGAGCTTACCCGGCAGGTGCCGGACAACGGCATCGTCGTGGTCGATACCGGCCACGGCGGCATGTGGATGGGCGGGTTTTACGATCTCACCAGCCCCACCCAGAGCTATATGCGCAGCGCCGGTCACCTCGGCTGGGCGTTCCCGGCGGGGCTCGGCGCCAAATGTGCCTGCCCCGACCGGCCCGTGATCACCTTCACCGGCGATGCCGGCCTCTGGTATCACATCGCCGAGATTGAGACCGCCGCGCGCTGGCGCATCAACGCCGTCACCGTGGTCAACAACAATTCCAGCGGCAACCAGTCGAAGCGCGGCTTCGACCGCGTCTATGGCGGGACCCAGACCGAGCAGGCGCGGGAGATGTGGACCTTCAGCAAGGTCAATTTCGCCCGCATCGCCGAAGACATGGGCGCGGTCGGGATGCGGGTCGAAAAGCCCGGAGACCTCGGGCCGGCGATCCAGCAGGCGCTCAAAGCGAACCGCCCGGTGATCATCGACGTGGTCACCGACATCGAAGCCCTTGCGCCATTGGCGGTGAGCTGACGGGCGCCTAGAGGTGAATTCCGGTGACGTGCGCCAGAGTCTTCGGGCTGACAGCTTTGGCTTGGCAAGGCTGAACGACGTGCGCACGGTTGGACTGAAGAAAGACGGCAGCCGCCGCGGTTCAATCTTCGGCGCTCAAGCGCCGTCGCACGCCCCAATCGTGCAGGACGGCAGCGATCTCTTCGGCCACGAAATGGCGGGCGCTCTCCTGGTCGTAGTCCTGTTGCAGCAACTCGTCGTAGTCAGTGAATACGTGCCGCACATAGGCGACGAGGGAGAGCCAGGCGGCGCTCTCCGGGGTGGCGACCGCCAGCCCCGGGCTGTCGATGGCGTGGTCAACCACGGCGCCGAACTCGTGCGCGGGGATCCTGGGGGCCAGGCGACGCAATGCTATCTCGATGTCACCGCGCTTAGCCACATCGATTAATCCCGGACCTTGCTGGCATTATCGGCTAACCTGATATTGAAATCGAGCTGTGAGTCGAACCATGACGATGGGCTCCGCCAAGTCTTCCAATATCTCGACCAATCCCAATCGCGGATCTGGCCAGATCGGCATGGTGGCCGCCGTATCGATCGGCATCGGCGGCATGGTCGGCGCGGGCATCTTCTCCATTCTGGGCGTTGTGGCGCAGGCCGCGGGCGGCGCGATGTGGCTGGCATTCGCGATCGGCGGCGTCGTGGCGCTGTTGTCCACGTATTCCTATGCCAAGCTTGGGGCCACCTTTCCCTCCGCAGGTGGTGCGGTGCATTTCCTGGTGAAGAGCTTCGGCGATGGCGTGCTCGCCGGCGGCTTGAACCTGTTCATGTGGGCCGGCTACATCATCTCGCTCGCCCTCTATGCCACGGCCTTCGGCGGTTACGCCGCGACCTTCGTGACCACCACGCCTTCGCCGCTGCTGCTGAAATCGCTGGCGGTGGCCTGCGTCGTCTTGCTGACGGTGGTGAATGCCCTGGGGGCGAAGTTCATGGGCCGTTCGGAAACCGTGATCGTGGCGGTCAAGGTGGCGATCCTGGTGCTGTTTGCTGCTGTGGGATTGTGGTTCATCCGGCCCGGCTATCTCTCGCCCGACCTGTGGCCGGAGACCAAGTCGATCCTGTTCGGCGCAGGCGTACTGTTCATCGGTTACGAGGGGTTCGGACTCATCACCAATGCGGCCGCCGATATGCGCAATCCGCGCACGATGCTGCCGCGCGCGCTCTACACCAGCGTGATCCTGGTGATCATCCTCTATCTCGCCGTTTCCCTGACCGTCACCGGTAATTTGTCCGATTACGAAATCGAGCGCGCCAAGGATTATGCGCTCGCGGAGGCGGCCAAGCCTTTCCTGGGTGAATTCGGTTTCCGGTTGATCGCTATCGCCGCACTGTTCTCGACGGCTTCCGCGATCAACGCCACGCTGTTTGGCTCCGCCAACGTCTGCTACATGATCGCCCGCGACGGCGAATTGCCCGTCGGTCTCTCGCGCACCGAATGGAAGCAGGCCACCGGCGGGCTGCTGCTCACCGCGGGCTTGGTCGTTGCGGTGATGCTCAGCTTCGATCTCGCGGGCATCGCCATGATGGGGAGCGCCGCGTTTCTCCTGATCTATGCGGCGGTGAACGCAGGTCATCTGAAGGTATTGCAGGCGACCGGGGCGAACGCGGTGCTGGTCTGGCTATCACTGCTTACCTGCCTCGTGATGTTCGTCATCCTTGGTGTGTACACCTACCAGCAGCAGCCCGCTGCGCTGGTTGCACTGCTCATCATCGCCGCCGCGTCGTTTGCAGCCGAATGGGCATACCGGCAGTGGACCGGCCGCAGGATCAGCGAAGCGGCTTAGCGCGGGTGGCTGCTGGCTTTGCATGACGTGCGCATTGCGCGGATCAAGCTTCGCAGATTCACTCCACTGCGGTTGAATGGTACCCCGAAGATTGGGAGTCACAGCTCTTTCGCGCCAGGCGCGGGCGCTGCAACAAAATTTTGGCATCGCAACATCGCGTTGCGTGCTGGACTGCCATCCATCCGCGTGGGATACAAAAAGAAAATTTTAGCGGGAGGTATTGATATGACCGTCACATGGGACCCAAATCTCGATCCTAAAATCGCTGATCTCATCGATGTCGCGTTCGAGAAGTCATGGCAATTCGTCAGGACCGATCCTGAACTCGCACACCGCGATTTGAGAGAGATGCGGGCGCGCTTGACGGAAAGTCTGCGGCGATTGGCGCAGAACGGTGAGCGCGATGTGTGGCGGCTCGCCAATGGTGCGATTGGCCAATTGCGGCGTCAGCGCAGCGCGGCCTGAAGCTTGCTCCCTAAAGGGTGAGTGCTGTCCGACGAAATCCCGCCAACGGGAAAAAGACCGAACGAGATCGCCACGTCGCCCGACTGCTCGCGCACGTCTCTTACTGTCATTGAGGACACTGTCGGCGAAGCGGCGGTCATCACGCCGGGCGCGTGCCGCGATCGTTGGCCGGGCGCCATAGCCGGCTAGCACGCTCGAACACTCGGCCGAGGACCGGCCAGAACAGCAGGACGAACGCCAGCGTGGTGATCGAGCCGACCAGCCCGTTCGACCAGAATACGGTGAGATCGCCGCCCGCGCCGATCATCGACAGGCGGAAGGCGTCCTCGGCGCGATTGCCCAGCACCAAAGCGAGGGTGAACGGCGCCAGCGGAATGCCGATCTTCTTGAACACGTAGCCGACGACACCGAAGCCAAGCATCAGCCAGATGTCGAACATTGCGTTCTGGATGGCGTAGGCGCCGATCGCGCAAGACACCACGATCATCGGTGCGATGGCCGCGAACGGCACCCGCAACACGGCGGCGAAAACCGGCACCGTCGTGAGCACCAGCACCAGCCCGACGACATTGCCAAGATACATGGAAGCGATCAGGCCCCACACGAAATCCTTGTGCTCGACGAACAGCAGCGGGCCGGGATTGAGCCCCCACACCATCAGGCCGCCGAGCAGGATCGCCGCCGTGCCCGAGCCGGGAATGCCCAGCGCCAGCATCGGCAGCAGGGCCGATGTCCCCGATGCGTGCGCCGCCGTTTCCGGCGCGAACACGCCTTCGATGCGTCCTTTGCCGAAGCTGTCCTTGTCCTTGGAAAAGCGCTTGGCGAGGTTGTAGCCCATGAACGAGGCGGCAATCGCGCCCCCCGGCGTGATGCCGAGCCAGCACCCGATGACGGAGGAGCGCAGCAGTGTCGCCCAGTAGCGCGGCATTTCCTTCCATACCTTGAGGACGACGCGCAGGCTGATGCTGGCGGCATGGCCGCGCAACGCCAGCCGCTCCTCCATCGTGAGCAGAATTTCGCTGATTCCGAACAGGCCGATGACCGCGACCAGGAAATTGATGCCGCGCAGGAGCTCGTTCGAGCCGAAGGTCATGCGCAACGTCCCGGACACCGTGTCCATCCCGATGCCGGCGAGCAGCAGGCCGAGCGTCATGGAAATGATGGTCTTGTGCTTGTCCTCGCGACCCAGCCCCACGAACGAGCAGAACGTCAGCAGATAGACGGCGAAGAATTCCGGCGGCCCGAACCGCAACGCAAAGGATGCGATGCCCGGTGCCAGGAAGGTGATCAGCAGGACTGCCGTCAGGGAGCCGATGAATGACGACGTGAAGGCCGCGGTCAAGGCCTCGGCCGCCTTGCCTTGCTGCGCCATGGGGTAGCCGTCGAAGGTGGTCGCTACCGACCATGCTTCGCCCGGAATGTTGAACAGGATCGAGGTGATGGCGCCGCCGAACAACGCGCCCCAGTAGATGCAGGAGAGCATGACGATGGCCGAGGTCGGGTCCATCGTGAACGTCAACGGCAGCAGGATCGCCACCCCGTTGGGGCCGCCCAGCCCGGGCAGGACGCCGACGAAGATGCCGAGCACGAGCCCGACCATCATCACCGCCAGAACCTTCCACGTCAGCAGGACGGAGAAGCCGTGAAGCAAGAGGCCGAAGGCTTCCATGCGCCGACCTAGTACCCGAAGGCCGCTTCCAGCGGCCCTTTCGGCATAATGACGTCGAACGCGAGATCGAAAGTGACGAACATGACGACCGCAAACAGAAAAGCGGTGAGCAGCGACTTCCACAGCGCAATGCGTCCGACGACGCGCATGAAGCTCGTGATCAGGAGGAAGCTCGCGACATAAAGCCCGAGCCATTGTGTGAGCAGGCAGAACGCGAGCGTCGGGATGAAAACCTGCATCACCCGGCTGAGCTGGGCGCGGGTGACGAATGTCTGCGCGGCGCCCGCGCCCGTCACCAGCGAAATGAAGAGGCCGTACAAGCTGGCGGCGCCGAGGATGAGCGCGAGATAGAACGGGAAATAGCCGGCCTGCGGGCCGTCCGGGGCCCAAGCGATGCCGGTGCGCCAATTGTCGTAACCCAGCAGCAGCGCCAGCGCGAGCAGCAGCAGCGAAACGACGATCTCGACGGTGCGGGTGCTGACGACGGAGGGCGAATCGCCCGCCGGTGCGGTCGGATCCTCGACGACGATTTCAGTTTCGGGTGTGGCCATTGAGAGCTAGTGCGAATTGCGATTGAGTTGTGGCGATCTCGCGGTTGTCATTCCGGATCCCGAGCGAAGCCAGAGGGCTCGCGTCGCCCAAATCGGGTTTTACCCGACTTGGGAAATCCTCGCGTCGATCCGGGGGTAAACCCGAGATCGGTGACGCGCCTCGGAATGACGGCTAGGGGAATTCGTCCGCGCGACCAGCTCTAGTTCGCGACAAATCCCGCCTCTGTCATCAGATTCTTGTTCAGCGTGTCGTCCTCCTCCAGGAACTTGAGCATGTCCTTGCCGGTGAGGAAGATCGGCTTGAGCGCCTGTTTTTCCATGTAGTCCTTGTATTCGGGGGTCTGCGTCAGCTTCTTGAGAAGGTCGACGTAGAATGCCGTCTGCTCCGGCGTCACCTTCCCCGGAAGGAATATGGCGCGCAGCATGAGGTACTCGACGTCGAGACCCTGCTCCTTGCAGGTCGGGATGTCGTTCCACGACATGTCGCTGGTGACCTTGGTCTTGTATTCGATCCGCTCCTTGTCGAACACGCACAGCGCCCGCGCCTGGCCCGCGCGCCAGACTTCGAGGTTCTCCGATGGATTATTGACGTTGGCAGCCGTGTGGTTGCCGACCAGTTGGGTCGCGGCCTCGCCGCCGGACTTGTACGGCAGGTACGCGAATTTCGCCCCGGTTTTCTTCTCCATGAACACGGTGAGGACATGGTCCTCGCGCCGTGATCCGGTGCCTCCCATCTTGAACGGCGGACTGGCCGCCTTGGCGGCGTCGGCGAACTCCTTCACCGATTTGTAGGGAAGCTGGGTGTTCACCCACAGCACGAACTGATCGAGCGCGATGACCGCCACCGGGGTGAGGTCGCGCCAGTTGAACGGTATCTTGGCGGAGAGCGGCAGCATGTAGATGAGCGAGTAGGCGATCAGAACCTTGTTGGGGTCGCCCTCGCTCGATTTCATGTAGATCAGCGCTTCCGCCCCAGATGCGCCGCCCTTGAGCGAGACCACCACCGGCTGCTTCATCAGATTGTTCTTCTGGATCGCCGACTGCATCATTCGCGCCATCTGGTCCGATGCTCCGCCGGCCCCGGCCGCGACCACGATTTCCACCGGCTTGCTCGGTTCCCAGGCAACGGCCGGCGCCGTCGCCAGCACGATGGCCAGCCCGGCGGCTGCGCCCAGGCAAGCGATCTTGATCTCGGGCATCTCGTCCTCCTTGGATGTCTGTCGCGGGCGGCCGGGCGAGAACCCGCTCTGGCCCTTGTTGGCTGTTGGCGGGCATTCTGCCGCTTTGCGCCGGTGGTTCAAGAGCGTTGGCGGCCGTTCAGCGGGCCGCGACCCTTCGCCGCTCGACCTTTCGCCGTTTGCTCTCGCCGCACCATCTCGCCGCGCCCGATCTCACGCCCTGGCGCGGCGCGCGACGTCACTTTGCCACCGGCGGGCCGATATAGCGGAATTTCTGCGCGCGTTTTCCGGTATCCACTTCGGTCGTGTAAATATTGCCCTTGGAGTCGACGGCAAGATTGTGCACCCAGTGGAACTCGCCAGCGTTACGGCCGTTGCGGCCGAACACCCCGACGACCTCGCCGGTGTCGCGCACCAACGTGCGCACCTCGTTGTTGGTGCCGTCGGCATTGAACAGGAAGCTTTGCTTTCCATCGATCCAGAAGTCGAGGTCCCATACCGAGCCCGAGGCTCTGGTGCTTTTTTCGTACGCGAACTCCTTCACGAAGGTGCCGTCCTTGCGGAAGACCTGGATGCGGTTGTTGGCGCGATCGCACACATAGACCAGGCCGTCCTTCGCGATCTTCACGCAATGAACGGGATTGCTGAACTGCGATGAGGCCGAATTGTAGGGTTCGAGCTTCTCGTCCGTCGGCTTCTTACCGTAGGCGCCCCAGTGTCGTTTGTACGCGCCGCTGTCGGCGTCGAACACGATCACGCGATGATTGAAATAACCGTCGGCGATGTAGACCTCGTTGGTCTCCGGGTCGACTTCGGCGTCGGCCGGCTTCCCCAGGCGCGTCACGTCGTTGCTGTTGGTCTGGTCGCCCTGCTTGCCGATCTGCAGCACGAATTTGCCGTCGCGCGTGAACTTCAAGTACTGTCCGTCCTTCTCGCCATTGCCGCCGATCCAGACGAAGCCCTTGGGATCGATGCTCACGCCGTGCTCGTTCTGCGGCCAGTCGTAGCCCTGGCCCGGGCCGCCCCAGCTTCCGACCAGCTTGCCGTCCGGATTGAATTCCAGGACCGGCGGCGCCGGTACACAGCACTTGCTGGTCGGCGGATTGAGCGACGCCGCTTTCTCGTCGTTGGTGAGGCTCCTCGGGCGCTGGACCACCCAGACATGGTCCTGGGCATCGACGGCGATGCCGGCCGCCTGACCCATGATCCAGTTGTTGGGCAACGTCAGCGGCCAGGAGGGATCGACCTGAAAACGGGGAGCATCGTTGGCAAGCGCCGACGTCGCGGCGAGAAGGACGGCTGACACCAAGAACGCGGTTCTCATGTTTTCCTCCCGGTCGTCTGCTGCTTTTGGTGCAGGCTGTTGTCCGCATGTTAGCACGCGGCATCGCGGACTTCGCCTGGCAATGCTTCACTCGGGGCGGATGCCGGCCTTGGTCACGACCGCCCGCCACTTCTCGATATCGGTGCGGATGCGCGCGGTGAC
>DASSJW010000961.1:0-11801 GCA_035690995.1 Xanthobacteraceae bacterium | reverse complement strand
AGGCTCCGACAACCGGTTGCCTCCGCCAGATGATCCCAAGGCCGGGCTCAAGCTGCGCGCCGAGCGTCACGGCGACGACTGGATCCTCAACGGCGAAAAATGCTTCATCGCCAACGCCAGCGTCGGCAAGCTGTTCTTCATCGACGCGCGCACCGATCCGAACGCGCCGCTGCGGCAGGGCACCACCATGTTCCTGGTGCCGCGCGACACGCCCGGCTTCCGCATCGGCAAGGTGTTCAACAAGAGCGGCTGGCGCTTCTACCAGAACGGCGAGATGATCTTCGAGAACGCGCGCGTGCCGCATGCCAATGTCGTCGGCCCGGTCAACGGCTCCGACATGAAGACGCAGCAGGCCGGCGACCGCACGGGAGGCGACCTGTTCGGCGACCTCGAACTCGCGGCCAATGCACTCGGGGTCTGTGATGACGCCTGCGGCATGGCGCTCAGGCTGGCACGCACGAAAAAGCAGGGCGGTCGGCTCCTGTTCGAGCAGCAGGTGGTCCAGCTCAAGCTCAACCGCATGCACCTGCTCACCGAGGCGCTGCGCTCCTTCGTGATGCGCGTCGCCTGGGAGCACGACCACAAGCTGCATTCGGCAAACCCGGGCCTGTGCATGAATTTCTCGACCGACGTCATCCAGGAGGTGAGCGAGCTCAACCTGGAGCTCCATGCCGACGCGGGCGTCATGGAGCCGCGCGCCGACAAGCTGGTGCGCGACGCCATCATCTGGAGCCACCTCGCCGGCGACAGCGTCCAGCGCATGAAGACCACGCGGCGGCTGGCGAAGTAGGCAACGTGCAGTACACGCTGGTGGTAAGCCCAATGCGCCACCGGCGGCGAAACGGCGGACTACGCGACGTTCGTCCGCCCTGCGGGCTCTCCCAAACCGGACAGAGGGACGCCGAGATCACCGACACGCGCGGTCAAGGCATCGGCGTAAGTTGATACGAAAAGAACTGCGCGAGTTGGCCCTTGCTGAGCGACACCGACAGAAACTTCAGAGCGATGGCATCGGCCATGGCCGGTGCGCTCGTTTCGTCCCTGAGCTCATTCCGACTGGATCCCTGTCGCCTTGATGATCGCGCCGTAACGCGCGATGCCGTCCTGCATGAGCGCGCCGAATTGCTCCGGGCTGCCACCAATCACCGTCATCCCGTTGTCCTGGAGCTTGCTGCGCACATCGGGAGCATTGAGTGCCGCGGCCATCTCGGCGTTCAGCCGCGTCACGATCTCGCGCGGCAATGCTGCCGGTCCGAGAAAGCCGAACCAGGACGATGGCTTCTGGAACGCCGGCACGATCTCCGACATCGAGCGGACCTGCGGTAGTCCGGCGTAGCGCGTCGGCTCGAGCACCGCGAGGATCTTGACGCGGCCGGTCTGCATGGCGGGGATCGCATTGGATACCGATATGAACACCATCGGGATGTGACCACTGATGACGTCCTGCATGGCCGGCGCCACGCCACGATAGGGTACATGCTTGATCTGCACCCCGGCGGTCTGGTTGAACAGTTCGCCCATCATGTGGAACACCGAACCGACGCCGGACGAGCCATAGGACAGCTCGTCGGGCCGGCTCCTGGCATAGGCGATCAAATCCTCCACCGTGTCGGCCGGGATGGCGCTGTGCACGGCGAGGCACGTCACCGGCTCCACGGCGGCGATGATCGGGGTAAAGTCCTTGATCGGGTCATAAGCCAGGCTCTTCATCAGATGCACGGCGGTGACATGCGTGCCTGCCGTGGCCGCCAGCAGGGTGTAGCCATCGGGCCCCGCGCGCGCGACCAGGCTCGATCCAATCGTGCCGTTCGCGCCGCTGCGGTTCTCGACCACGATGGTCTGGCCGAGCGCGTCGCTCACTTTGCTGCCGACGAGGCGTGCGACCAGATCGAGCGCCGGTCCCGGCGGGAACGGCACCACCATCGTGATGGGCTTTGCCGACGGCCAGCTCTGCGCGTCGGCCGACCCACCCCCGACGCCCAAGCTCGCCAACAGACCCAGGGCCAAAAGGCGGACGGCATGCATGACGATATTCCCTATTCGTGTCACGGCAAGGCCCACCGCGGCTTGCGCTTCTCGCGAAAGCTGGCGACTCCTTCGGTCGCTTCCGGCGAATGACGGCGGGCGTCGAACTGGCCTTGCAATTCCGCCAACAGCTCCTTCGAGACCGGGGTTTGCGTCAGCCGGCGCAGCAGCCCCTTGGTGGTCGCCACTGCATTCGGACCCGCGAGCAATAGCTCGTCGAGCAGCGACGCCAACGCGGCGTCGCCACCATCGGCATCATAAAGTTCATGCACCAGGCCGATCCGCAAGGCCGTTTCAGCCGCAAAGCGCTCGCCCGACAGCAGATAGCGGCGCAGGCTGCGTGCTTCGACCGCACGCAGAAAGAATGGAATCAGCGGCCCCGGCGCAAAGCCGAGCCGCACCTCCGGCAATGAAAAGAACGCGTCGCGCGCAGCGATGACGATGTCGCAGCAGGACACGAGCGCAATGCCGCCGCCGATGCAGCCGCCGTGGACGAGCGCGATAGTCGGCTTTGGGACCTCGTCGAACGCCAGGCAAAGACCAGGAAGGGTGGCGCGCGACTTTTCTTTCGCCGCCGGCTGCTCCTCCCCAATCTCCGCCCCGACGCAGAAGTGCTTGCCGCCCGCCCGCAGCACGATGACGCGCACTGCCGGTTCGGCCCCGAGACGCGTCACGTCTGCAAGCAGCGAATCGAGCATCGCTTGACTGTAGCGGTTGCCTTTCTCCGGTCGGTTAAGGGTCAGCGTCGCCACGCCGCGTCGGTCCACCGAATGAAGCACCGCGGCAGCGTGCGGGGAGGCGTCGGTCATGATAATGCTCCCGCCTCAAGCGTCAGCTCTGAGAACCGCGTGGAGTGGCTGAGCTCGCCGCCGTATTGCGCAGAAAGCGCCATGGCGCGTTTGTAGTAGAGGCCGATGTCGTGCTCCTCGGTGTAGCCGATGGCGCCGTGCATCTGCAGCGCGCCGCGAACGATCTCCAGCGCCGAGCGCGAAGCGCGCGCTTTCGCCGCGGAGACCATCGCCGGGTGGTGCTCGCCCGCATCGTACGCTGCGAGCACGCGGTAGACCAGCGAGCGGTTGAGCTCCACATCGATGAACGCGTTGACCGCGCGGTGCTGCAACACCTGGAAGCTGCCGATGGGGCGTCCGAACTGCTGCCGCAGCTTGATGTAATCAAGCGTGACGTCGAGCGCCGCGGCGGCAAGGCCGATGAGTTCGGCGGCCGCGCCCAGCATCAGGAAGTCCTGCAATTGCAGGGCCAGTCTCTTGGCTTCGGCACCAGTCGCGATCACCTGCTCCGCAGGAACGTGGACGTCCGCGAAGGTGAGCCGGCTCGCTGTCGAACCGTCGACATTGCGCGCGACCGTGACCGATGCCTCGCTGCGCGGGACGATGGTCACCACCGGCTGCGCTCCGGCATCGATGGCAACCAGAAATGCTTCCGCCGAGCCGCCATAGGCTACGAAGGGGATACTGCCTTTGAGCAAGCCAGCCTTATGATCGTAGGTGACGCCGGAGGCACCGCCCCCATAGCGCCAGGATGCCGCCGCGGTGGCCGGCACGATCAGACGCGAGCCGCGCAACAGATCGGCAAGCCCGGCACCTGCGCGCGCAGCGTCCTCGGCCCGCGACATCGTCCATGCCGTCGCGGCGGATTCGAGCAGCGGGACCATGAGGAGCTGGTGGCCGGCCTGCTCGAGCGCCAGCGCGACGTCGAGGGCTCCCAGCCCCTGCCCGCCGCGACTTTCCGCCACGACCGTCGCGAGCCATTCCGACGCGATGATCTTACGCCATGCGTCGGCGTCGATCTCCGCCGCAGCAGCGCGCAGCGCCCGCAATCTCCGGGGTCCACCGTGATCGAGACATAGCCGCGTCGCGGTCTCGGCGAACAGCTTCTGCGGCTCGGTCAGCAACAGGTCCAAGACGGATTCCTTCTCACCGACGGTGTCACGACCTTGGTGAACTCCCCTATCTCTCGTATGGGTGCGCCGCGCACCAAGCGCGCCGCAAGAATTCGTTCACGAGTGAACAGCATCAGCTCGGTAGCCCCAACACCCGCTTGGCGATGATGTTGCGCTGAATCTCGACCGCCCCGCTGCCCACCGTCACGCGGCGCATCTCGAACATTTCCGCCGCGGGATTGATGACGTGATTGCCGACCCTCATGTCGTCCGCCAAGGCGCCGTATCCTCCGGCCGCCTCCACCAGCAACTCGGAGGCGCGCTGGCCGAGTTCGCCGCCAACGATCTTGATCACCGGCGCCATCGAAAACGGCGCCCGCTTCTCGCCGTGCAGCGCGGCTGCGTGGCGGTAATAGGCGGAAAAGGCGATGAGATCGATCTCAAGCGCCGCCAGCCTGTGCAGGAATCCGGCTTCGCGCGTGGCACCGGTGAGCTCGGCCACCTGTCGCGCCTTGTTGAGAAGCACGGCCGCGTTGCGCGGATGGCCGGTGGTGAAACGTTCGGATCCCAGTAGCCGGTTGGCGACCTTCCAGCCGTCGTTGAGCGCGCCGAGCAGGTTCTCGCGCGGCACACGCACATCGACCAGGAATTCCTCGGCGAATTCCGCGTCTCCCTTGATGGTCTGGATCGGCCGCACTGTGATGCCGGGCGATTTCAGATCGATCAGCAGCATACTGATGCCGGCATGGCGCGGCGTGGCGTTCCGGTCGGTACGGACCAGCGCAAACATCCAGTCGGCGAAGTGGCCATTGGTCGTCCACATCTTGTGGCCATTGACGACGAAATGGTCACCATCGAGCTCGGCGCGCGTTTCCAGGCGCACGAGGTCGGAACCGGCGCCCGCTTCTGAATAGCCCTGACACCAGGTGATGTCGCCGGTAAGGATCGGCGGCAGGTGTTTCGCCTTCTGCTCCGGCGTGCCGACATCAATGATCAACGGACCGATGAAATTGAGCCCGTGCGGATAGGGCGTAGGCGCGCCGACACGGCTGATCTCCTCAAACAGGATGATCTGCTGCGTGAGGGTCGCGCCCATGCCGCCATATTCCTCCGGCCAATGCGGCGCAATCCAGCCACGCTCGTAGAGCTTGCGGTGCCACGGTTTGAGCTCCGGCGGATCGATGCGGGTGGACCGGTTGCACAGAGCGGCCGGTAGATTCTCGCCGACCCATTCCCGCACTTCGTGGCGGAAGGCGCGGTCGGCCGGATTGTCATCCACGAACAACGTGGTGTTGTCCCAGGTCGGCGACGGCATGCGGTCAGGTCCTCAGGGTCGCGAGTCCATTGCTGAGCACGATCTCGTCCCGCCCGACCACGCGACATTGGAACGACACGCGCTCGTTCTCGCGCCAGATCTCGGTGCGGATGGTCTCGCCGGGGAAGACCGGACGCGAAAACCGCGCCTCGATGCTTTTCAGCCGCTCCGGCCGATAGTCGGCACAGGTCCGCAAGATCGCGTGTGCCGCCACGCCGAAGCTTGCCGCACCGTGCAGAATAGGCCGCTCGAAGCCGGCAACCTTGGCGCGGGCGGGATCGGCGTGCAGCGGATTCTCATCGCCGTTGAGCCGGTAGAGGAGCGCGAGATTTGGCGGCGTCGGCAGATCGCAGATCGCCTCTGCCGCAGTCTGCGGCACTGCCGGCGGCACTGGTGTGTCGGTGACCTTGCCGCCGAAGCCGCCGTGCTTGCGCGCGAACGTGCTGCTGTCCACGGTCGCGACCAGCGTTCCATCAGCGGCGATCAGGTCGCGCGTGTTCTGGATGATGGCGGCATTGCCAGGGCCCTTGTCGATGACCTCCTTGATGCGCGGACGGCTCAGGAGCTTGCCCTCCACCGCCAATGGACGATGCAGCACCACCTTGATGTCGCCCGCGACCACGAGACGATCGTCGACCCCGAAGGCAGGATCGGTCATGCGGCCGGGCCAGCCCAGCACCACCGCCATGGTGGGAAAGGCTTCGAGGCCGGCACGCTCGTACACGAATTTAAGCTCACCCGGGTCGACCGCATTCATGCCCAGCCCGATGCCGAGCGCATAGATAATGCACTCGCGCTCGCCGTAACTCACGGGAATGTCAGCCGGCCGGTAGGCCATGATCCGTTCGTAGTTCAGCGCCATTTTAATCCCTGTTGAAGCGGTGATCGGCGCTCATTGCTCCAGCTTCGCGCCGGAGATGTCGACGAGCAGCTTGCCCTTCTTCTGATCCTCCACAATAAACTTCGCGAATGCCTCGCTGCTGTCGCCCACCGGCTCGAATCCTTTGGAAATCAGATATTGGTCGGCAAAGTCCGGGTTCTTTACGATGGCGGAGAACTCCGTGTTGAGCTTCCTGACGATTTCGGGCGGTGTCCCTTTGGGCGCAAACATGCCAAACCAGGTCTCGAACGCGGATTGGTCGGGCGACAATCCGCTCTCGGCGAACGACGGCACGTGTGGAACGAGAGGATTGCGGCTCGCTCCCGGGACCAGCAGCCCCTTGACCTCGCCTTCGTTGATCTGCCGCGCGATATCGGGATTGCCGATGATGAGGTAGATGAGCTGGATGTCACCCGATTTAAACGCCAGCATCGCATCGGACGCGCCTTTGTAAGGAATATGCGTCATCTTCGCGCCCGTCTCGTGCTTGAGCCACTCGACCACCAGATGGGTGTCGCCGCCAACGCCGAACGAGCCGAAGTTGAGTTTCGCGGGATTTTGTTTCGAATAAGCAACCAGTTCCTTGAAATCCGTCACCGGCACGTTCTTGTTGAGGATAAGGACCTGATGCGCGAAAGCGAGATTCGTGATCGGCTCGAAATCCTTGATTGGGTCGTAGGACAGGTTCTTGTAGAGCGCCGGGTTGATCGACACCGAGCTGCGCGAGAGGAGACAGATCGTCGAGCCGTCAGGCGGCGCCGCCTTGCAAGCATTGGCGGCGATGATGGTGTTGGCGCCGGCGCGGCTCTCGACCACGAAGCCATAGGGATTGCGTTGTTCGAACGCCCGGCCGAGCGCGCGCACCATCACGTCGATCGCGCCGCCCGGCGCCAGCGGAATGATCACGCGGATAGGAGCCGATGGATAGTTGGCTTGGGTGAAGGCCGCGTTGCCAAGGACACTTAGCGCGCCCGCGAGCGCCGCAAGGCCAACGAGCTTTCGAACCAGCATCGACTCCTCCTCCCGCATTGCATGCTTCGTATTTTTGTTCAGTTTGCTGGCTATGGCGTCGCTGGGTCAAGCCCACGGGTCAGGGCGCGCGTAGGCGATGGGAGGAACAATGTCAGGCCGTCCATTGCACCACATAGGGGAACGCGAATGCCTTCATCTGTTCGCGGATTCGTTCCTCGACATCTTTTCGTCCAGCGGCCGGGCCGGCGATGCTGATCATCGCCACGTTGCCTTTGACGGGATCGGCTACGATGTCGACGGAGAGGTCGCCTTCGGCCACGTCAGCCAGCACTTGGCGGAACGCGCGGCGCGCTGCGTCGCGGCGCAACTCGGCCTTCGCGGGCTTCTGCACGTCGGTCAGCGGCATCGTCTGGAGGATGATGATTTCCTTCGGCGCAGCCGCGCGTTCCGGGATGTGGCGTTGGACGAAATCGCCGATATCGCCGGCGCTGGTGCGCGCCCCGGATACGAGCTGAATGTAGGCGATCGGCAATTCGCCGGCATAGGCGTCCGGTTTGCTGACGGCTGCGGCAAGCAGCACGTCCGGGTGTTTGAGCAATGTCTCCTCGATCACCGACGGATCGATATTGTGTCCGCCGCGGATAATCACGTCCTTGACGCGGCCGGTGAGCCAAAGGTAGCCGTCGGCATCGAAGCGCCCTAGGTCGCCGGAGTTGAACCACCCCTCGCGCGTGAACACGCCTTCATTGTATTTCGCTTCCAGGTAGCCGGGGGTGACGCTCGGGCCCTTGACCACGACCACGCCGATTTCATCGATCCCGCATTCCCGCTTGATCGTGTCGCCGTCGAGTTCCACCGTCTTCACCTGGGTGTAGGGCAGGCGGATGCCGGGCGAACCGTATTTCGGATCGCCGTCGCGCGGGGCCTGGGTGACATTCTGGGTATATTCGGTCGCGCCATAGGTGAGCAGCACGCGGACGCCGATCAATTTCTCGATCTGCCGTGCCACCTCGGCGGGAAAGGCGGTCGATCCGGTGCAGGCGTAGTCGCGCAAGGTCGCGAGCTTCTCGCCATGCGGCCCATTCTTGGCGAGCTGCGCGAGCGTGGTCGGCACGCCGGAGAACAGCGTGATCCCGAATTTTTCCACGAACCTCCAGTAATTGTCGATGAAACGCTTGTCGCGGGCACCGAGCGGCGAAGGAATGACGATCGACATGCCGTGCGCAATTGGAAAATAGCCACGCCCGAAGATGCCGGCGATGTGGAACATCGGGTAATCGGCGAAGATCACATCGTCAGCGGTATGGGCCATGACGACCGCGTTGGCCCAGCACTTGTAGGCACAGCCCCGATGCGTGAGCTTCACCAGTTTGGGCGAGCCCGTGGTCCCGCCGGAATGTACGTAGGCGGCGATATCGCCGGGCTCGATCTCGCGCTCGAACAGCAGACGGTCGGCCGGCTGGCGCCCGGCGAGCGTGTCGAAGTCTGTTTCCGGGATGGCCGACCCGCCGGGACCCGGCACTGTGAGAATGCGCACCGCCGGCGAGATCTCGGCGCGGATCGCCTGCACGTTCTCCCAGATGTCGTAGCCGGGGGTCGGTCCGAGGGTGATCACCGCTTTCGGCTGGGTCGCGCGCACCAGCTCGGCCAGCAGTTCCGGCTTGAGCATCCAGTTGACGCCGCAGGCGATGCCTGCACTTACCGCGCCCAGCATCGCGACGTAAAGCTGCGGCAGCGTCGGCAGAACGTACATCACCACGTCGTCTGCCGACACGCCGAGCGAGTGGAAGAGATTGGCCGCCTGGATGGCGCGTGCGTGCAATTGACGGTAGCTGATGGCAATCGGCTCGCTTTCGGGGTCACCGTCGGCGATATAGCGGATGGCGATCTTCTCGGGGTCGAGTGCGCATCCGCGGGCAATCCAGTCGTTCAGATTCCAGGAGAAAACCCTTCTATCGAGCGGCACGCGTTCGAGCTGTTCGACATCCTGCAACGTTCGAAGCGGCGCGTAGGTCATTTGCATTGTCGTCGCGTCCTCAAATGCCGCCTGGGCTTTCATTGCAACCGAGAGTTCTCGTCGAGGCGCCGCCTCGCCGCGCCGTCGACGGGCGGATTGTCTCGATTTGTCGCAGTATCGCAATTATGCTGGTCCGCCTAGGGAGACCACGACATGAAAACCATCGTTAGTGTGACCGCCGGCTGCGCGGCGCTGATGCTCGCGGCCGCAAGCCATGCCCAGAATGCGCCGGGCGGGACGGCGCCAAGCTATCCGACGCGGCAAGTCCGCGTCATCGTGCCCTACCCGGCCGGCGGCCCCACCGACGTGATGGCGCGTCTCGTCGCGCAACACCTTAGCGAAAGTCTTGGCCAGAATTTCTTTGTCGAGAATCTCACCGGCGCGAGCGGCGTCGTCGGCACCGGCACCGCCGCCAATTCGCCCGGCGACGGGCACACCATTCTGTTCGTGACCAACGACTTCGCCGTCGCGCCCACCGTATCGAGCAAAGTCCCGTACGATGCGCTCAAGAGCTTCGCCCCCGTGAGCATCGCCGCCGCCTCGCCGCAAGTGGTCGTGGTGCATCCGTCGTTTCCCGCAAAGAACATGCAGGAACTGATTGCGGTCGCGAAAGCCAGCCCGGGCAAATACAACTACGCCGCGCTCGGCATCGGCTTCGGGCAGTTGTCGAGCGAACGGCTGTTCCGGCTGGGTCTTGGCCTCGACGTCGTGCGGGTGCCATTCCCTGGGGCGGCGCCGATCATCACGTCGACCCTCGCAGGCCACACGCCCATTGCGTTCCTCGGCCTGCCGCCAGCCGCTCCGCACATCAAGGAAGGCACGCTACGCGCGCTTGCCGTCACCAGCGCCAAGCGCTCGCCGGTGTTTCCTAATGTTCCGACCATGGACGAGTCCGGGGTTCGCGACCAGCAGTCCGAGCTGATCATCGGCGTATTGGTGCCGGCCGCGACGCCAAAGCCCATCGTCGATCTGTTGCAGCGCCAGATCGCCCGCATCGTCGCATTGCCGGATGTGAAAGAGCGGCTCGACGCGCTGGGCTTCGCGCCGGTCGCAAGCACCCCGGAGGCCTACGCGACGCAGATCAAGGCGGACATCGAGACCTGGAGTAAGGTCGTGCGCGAGGCCAATATCAAAGTCGAATGAGCGCGGTCCCCCCGCGATTCCTACATCCGCTGGACGAGGATGCAATGCACGACACACCCGTGGTGCTCGGTGATGTCATCGAGCGCAACGCCCGTTATTTTCCGGGAAAGACCGCCGTCGTCTTCGAGGGCCGACGGGTTACTTTCTCTGCGTTTGCCGCTCGCGTGCGCAGGGTCGCCAATGTCCTGGCGGACTGCGGCCTGCAACGCCAGGCAAGGTTCGCGGTGTTGGCGCAAAACTGCCTGGAATATTTCGAGGCGGTCGGCGCCGCGGAACGGGCGGGCTTCATCGCGGTAACCCTGAACTGGCGGTTGTCGCCGCAAGAACTCGGCCAGATCCTCGACGACTGCACGCCGACGGTATTGATCTTCGAAGCGCAATTCACCGCCCAGGTGGAAAGCCTGCGCCGGCATGGCAGCAGTATCGAGCGCTTCATCATCATCGGCCCCGCCACCGATTGGGCCGAAAGCTACGAAGACGCGCTCGCCGCCGCACCCGATGCCCCGCCGCCGCTGCGGCCGCAACCGGACGACGGCGTGTATCTCATCTACACCAGCGGAACCACCGGTAAGCCCAAAGGCGTTCTGCTCAGTCACCGCGCGATTCTGTCCGCGGCCATTGGCATTTCTTGGGAACAGGGCGTGCGCCCATCCGATCGGATGCTGATCGTAATGCCGCTCTTTCACATCGGTGCGAAGATCAATCAGCTTGCCAACATGGTGTTGGGCACCACCATCATCCTGCACCGCGCCTTCGACCCGGCCGCCGTGCTGCGCTGCCTAGAGGAGGAGCAAATCACCTGCGCACATCTGGCGCCGATCATGGTGCGCGGCCTGCTCGACGATCCCGGGCTCGGGCGCTGGCGCAAGGATTCGCTGCGCAGCATCCAATACGCCTCGGCGCCCATGTCCGTCGCCCTGCTGCAAGAGGCGATGGCCGCATTCGGACCGATCTTCACTCAGGTGTACGGCATGACGGAATGCGTCGTCGGCACCATCCTGCATGCGCACGAGCATCGGCCGGATGGCGACGCCGCGCAGGCGCGGCGGCTGGCTTCGGCCGGACAGCCGTTCTTCGACCACGCTATTCGCGTGGCTCGCCCCGACGGCTCCGACTGCGCGCCCGACGAGATCGGTGACATCCTCATTCGGGGTCCCAGTCTGATGACCGGTTATTGGAACAACAGCGCGGCGACGGTGGAGGCGCTGCGCGATGGCTGGATGCATACCGGCGACGTCGGGTTCTTCGATTCCGAGGCATTTCTCTTCATCGTCGACCGCAAGAAGGACATGATCGTCTCGGGCGGCGAAAACATCTATTCGCGCGAAGTCGAGGAGGCGCTGCTGGCGCATCCGGCGGTGCTGCAGGCGGCCGTCATCGGCGTGCCGGACCGCCGCTGGGGGGAGTCGGTCAAGGCCTGCATCGTGCTGCGGCCGGCCTGCGCGGCCGGCGAAGACGAGCTCATCCAGCACTGCCGCGATCTGATCGCGAGCTACAAGAAACCGCGCAGCATCGATTTCCTCGATGCGCTGCCGCGCCTGTTCAACGG
>DASSJW010000960.1:0-7140 GCA_035690995.1 Xanthobacteraceae bacterium | reverse complement strand
GGTCAAGGCCTGCATCGTGCTGCGGCCGGCCTGCGCGGCCGGCGAAGACGAGCTCATCCAGCACTGCCGCGATCTGATCGCGAGCTACAAGAAACCGCGCAGCATCGATTTCCTCGATGCGCTGCCGCGCCTGTTCAACGGAAAGATCGACAAGAAGCAGTTGCGCGCCCGCTATTGGCAAGACCAGGAGCGGCAGGTGTCCTGAGCGGCCACGCGGCGGCAGCGGCAACATCCTCGCCCTGCGCCTTGCTCCTTCGACGCCGCCGCCGCTAGATTTGGTCGCAGCAACGCAATCGGAGGCCACCATGCTGACTCGCAGAGCGCTGGCGAAATTGGTGGGAGCTGCCGCGTTGAGCGGCGGCTTGCCGTTCGGCCCCGCCACTCAGGCCTTCGCGCAGGGCGCCGCCGGGCCATCGCGGCGCGGAGCGTATCTGATCAAGAACGGTGCAGTGGTCACCGTCGACGCCGCGCTGGGCACCCTGCCGCGTGCGGATGTGCTCGTCCGTGACGGCAGCATCGCGGGGATCGGGCCAGATCTGGCCGCGGCCGATGCTGAGGTGATCGATGCCGCCGACATGATCGTGATGCCGGGCTTCGTCGACACGCACTATCACATGTGGAGCGCGCTCGGCCGCAATTTCACCGCCGACAATGGCTTCGGCTATTTCCCGGCCAAGAATGCGACCTCGAAGCTCTACAGTGCGGATGACTTCTACAACAGCGTGATGCTGGGACTGGTGGAGCTCGCGAATGCCGGCATCACCACCGTGCACAACTGGTCGCACAACACGCGTACCCCCGCGCATGCCGACGCCGAGTTGCGCGCACACCGGGATTCGCTGCTGCGCGCCCGCTACGCCTACGGGCATATCGACCAGATGCCGCGCGACCAGGCTCTCGACTTCACCGACATCGACCGGGTCAAGCGGGATTATTTCGCTGCGGGCACTGCCTTCGAGGGGCTCGTCACCTTTGGGGTCAATCTGCGCGGGCTGTCGCAAAGCGAGGAGCGCACCTACCATCAAGACATGGCCGCGGCATTGGAGCGCGGCCTGCCGGTGGCGATTCATGCGAGCCAGGCACCGCCGAATGTCGTCGACGCCGCGGACTACGAAAAGCGCGGATGGCTCGGCCCCAAGCTGCTCATCTGCCATTACATCCCGGCGCGCGAGGTCGACGCCGAGATCATGGCGCGGACCAACACGCCCCTGAGCTTTGCGACTCATTCGGAGTTCCGCCTCGGGCTGGCGGGCGATCCGCGCGCCGCGCTGCTGCGCATGCGCAAGGCCGGGGTCGTGGTGTCTCTCTCGTTCGACGCGAGCTCGATCGCTCCGCCCAATATGTTCGAGACCATGCGGTTCACCTGGAACATGGGCATCCCCTGGAAGGGGACGCCGACCGAGGGTCTGCCCGCGGTCGGTTTCCGTGAGGTGATCGAGATGGCGACGCTCAACGGCGCCAAGGCGCTCGGGCTCGGCGATATCACGGGTTCGCTCGCCGTCGGAAAGCGTGCCGACGTCATCCTCATCCGGACGAACGACGTCAACGTGGCTCCGCTCGCCAACATAGAGACGACCGTTGTGCAGTCGGCGACGCCGGCCAACGTCGACACCGTTCTGATCGACGGCCGCATCGTAAAGCGCCAGGGCAAGCTCGTCGCTTATGACGTCGAGAAGGTGGTCAGGGACGCCAAGGCTTCGTCCCTGCGCATCCGCACCGCGGCCGGAGGCGCGCTCACCCCGCCGGCCGGCCGGTAGTCGCTCACGCCGCGTTACACCTGCCCGCGGAAGATTTCGCGCGCGAGCACCATGCGCATCACCTCCACCGGCCCCTCGGTGATCATGAAGCTGCGCGCGTCGCGCCACATCTGCGAGATCGGCATTTCAGCCGCGAGTCCCATCCCGCCGTGAATCTGCATGCAGCGGTCGGCCACACGGAAGCCCAGCTCGGTGCCGGCGATCTTTGCCATATAGCTTTCGTGCCGGGCGGCAACGCCGGCATCGGTTCGTGCGGCAAGCTGATATACGAACAGCTGGGTCATGGCATGTTCGGTGAAGCTGTCGGCGATCATGAACTGCACGGCTTGGCGATCGGCGAGCGGCGCGCCGAACGTCACGCGTTGCTTGGCGTAGCTGACCGCGAGGTCGAGGCAGCGCTTGGCCACGCCGAGGCCGCGACAGGCCTGATAGAGCCGGCCCGCCGTGATCCATGATTGCGCCTGCCGCATGCCGTCACCTTCCTTGCCGATCAGGTTCTCGGCCGGCACCATCACGTCATCCAAGGCGATCTCGCACGGCATGTCGCTCATCATCGTCGGCGTGCGGCGTACGATTTTGACGCCGGGAGTCGCAGTGTCGACGAGGAACATGCTCAGCCCGCCGCGACTGCCCTTCGAGCGGTCTGTGGCCGCCACCAATTGCAGGAAATCGGCATCCTGCGCCTTGGTGATCCAGCGCTTGTAACCGTTGATGACGTAATGGTCGCCCTTACGCACGGCCGTGGTCCGCATCGCGCCGGGATCGGATCCGGCATCGGGCTCCGATTGCGCGAAAGCCGTTGTTTTTTCGCCGAGCAGTACGGGAAAGAGGTATTTCTCCTTCTGCGCCGGATTGAGCGTGAACAACACCGGCCGCAGGTCCGGGCCGAACACGCCGGGCCCGCGCGGCGGCAGCGCGACGGTGCGCGCGATCTCCTCCCACACCACGACCATGCCCAAGAGACCGAGACCCTGACCGCCGTATTCCGTCGGCACGTCGAGCAGCCACAGACCCAGATCCTTGGCCTTGCGCTCGAGGTCGGCGCGAACCTCCGGACGCATCCCGGGACCGTCCATGGCGTTCATCTCGACCGGAATGAGCTCCCGATCCACGAAAGTCCTCACCGTATTCTTGAGCAGCTTCAGCTCTTCCGGAAGCTCGAAGTCCATGTCGCTTTTTCCCGTTACGTTTCGTCCCTTATAGGATTGAATATGGACCATGTTGTCAGGCCGGGAGACAAGAAAATGCTGCGCGTGATGATCTTAGGCGTGGTTGCAAGCGGCCTTCTGCTCGCGGGAAACGCACGCCTCCTGGCGCAGGATGCGCTCAAGCTCGCGGTCGGGGCCAAGGGAATCTGGGATCAATCGATCTCGGAGCTCGCGCAGGATGCCGGCATCTTCAGAAAGCACGGCATCGTGCTCGACATCTTCTATACCCAGGGCGCGGGTGAGACCCTGCAGGCGGTGATCTCCGGCAGCGCCGACCTCGGCATCGGGCTCGGGACGTTGGGAGTCATGGGCGCCTACGCCAAGGGCGCGCCGATCCGCATCATCGGGGCGACCATGACCGGAGCCAACGATACCTATCTGTACGTCCCTGCCGATTCGCCGATCAAAAGCCTCAAAGATGCGGACGGCAGGACCGTTGCGTTTTCCACGGTCGGGTCGTCCACGCACATGGTGGTGCTTGGGCTCGAGCAGCAGGCAGGCGTCAAGTTCAAGGCGGTTGCCGCGGGCAGCGCGACCGCGACCCTGACGCAGGTCATGAGCGGCCAGATCGATATCGGTTGGGCTGCTGCGCCGTTCGGCGTGGAAGCAATCGAGCAAGGCAAGATCCGGATTATCGCACGCGCGAGCGACGTCGTGGCTTACCGCACGCAGACCTCACGCGTTCTCGCCGCCAATTTGGCCGCGCTCGATCGCCGCAGGGATGTGTTTGTCCGCTACATGCGCGCTTATCGCGACGGCCTCGACTGGCTTTATTCCGATCCGTCCGCGCTTACGGCCTATGCCGCGTGGGCCGGCACGACCGAACGCATCGCCCGGCGTCTGCGCGACGAATTCCTGCCGAAGGCGGACATTGACCCGTCCAATATTTCGGGATTGCCCGAACTCATGGCGCAGGCGGTGACATTCCGGTTCATGCCCGCACCGCTGACTGATGCTCAACTCGGCGAGTTGATCCGGCGCTACTGACCAGGATGTTCCTGGCCAAATCGGTGCCGCGCTCCGCGCCTCCCGGCGAGGTGCACAACTCAGGTCCATCCACAGCCCCGGGAGTGGCCGGCCGCTCTGCGGCTCCCCGAAGTTTCACTAACCGCGCGCCTGCGAGACTCGCTCCTCCTCGCGCATGACCTCGAGAAGTCGGCGCCGTTTCTCCGCCGATTCCGGAAAATCCATCGCTTGGCCGATGCGCGGATTGGCGTTGCGATAGCGCGCCGGATATTTCAGGAATACGCCGAGCTCAGCGGCGGCGCTCCAGGCCCAGTGCGGGTTGAACATCAGGCGCCGCGCGATCGCGATCATGTCGGCCTTCTGCTCGGCGAGGATAGACTCGGCTTGGCGCGGCTCGGTGATCTGCCCCACCGCCATGGTCGCGATGCCGGCGCCCTGCCGCACCGCCTGCGCGAGCGGTACCTGATAGCCGGGCTGGGCGTTGATCTCCTGCTTGAGCGACACGCCGCCGCTGGTGGTGCAAATGTAGTCGCAGCCGCGCCGCTTGAGCTCCGTGCTGAAGACGATGGAATCCTCGACATCCCAGCCACCTTCGACCCAGTCGGTGGCTGAAATCCTCACCCCGATCGGCCGTTCTGCTGGAAAGACCTGCCGGCACGCATCGAAAATCTCGAGACCCAACCGCATCCGATTCTCGCGGCTGCCGCCATAGTCGTCCGTGCGGCTGTTGATCAATGGCGACAGAAATTGATTGACGAGATAGCCGTGGGCAAAATGCAGCTCGATCAGGTCGACGCCGATTTCCGCGGCGCGCCGCGTCGAGTCCCGCCAAGCCGTCTTCACGCGCTCGATGCCCTCAAGATCCAAGACCGCCGGCGGAGGATGCACGTCATCGCGGTAATCCGACGGCGAGAGCGGGGTCCACCCGCCCTCCTCCGGCGTCACCGCACGGCGAATCATGAACGACGGCAGAACGGAAGCCTTGCGGCCGGCATGCGCGAGCTGGACGCCGAATTTCGTGGTGCCGAATTCGCGATAGAAGCGAACGATGCGAGCGAGCGCTTCCTGGTGCGCGTCCGAATAGAGTCCGAGGCACATCGGGGAAATCCGACCCGCCGGCTCGACCGCGGTGGCCTCGGTGATCGCCAGCCCCAGATTAGCCAGGGCATAGGTCCCGAGATGAACCGTGTGCCATGCGCTCGGATTGCCGTCCTGCGAGGCATATTGGCACATCGGCGAAAGCACGATGCGGTTGTCCAGCGTCAATCCTCGCAGCGTGATGGGAGAGAACAGCCTGCTTGCGGTCATTCCGTCGGCCTTGGTGGGATCGTTTGATCAAGTGTGACATGAAACCATTGGCTTCGCATGCGCTTTCTGTTCGATTGGGCGCGTTGAACGTCGTCGACAATTTGCGCGTGAGCGACCATCACAATAAATGTCGTTGCGCGAGCCCAGGAAAGGACCACGCATGCCCAACCCTCTCACCGAGGCCTGCTATGAGCTGGCGCTCGCCAATCGCATCATCGCGCATGAAGGCGTGCTCGACGGATTCGGCCATGTCAGCATGCGCCACCCCACCGATCGCGGCCGCTATCTGCTCGCCCGTTCGCGCAGCCCCGAGCTGATCGAACCCGCGGACATCTTCGAGTTCACGCTCGACTCCGAGCCCGTCGCGGCAAAGGGCGTGACGCTCTACGGCGAGCGCGTCATCCATGGATGCATCTACCAGGCGCGGCCCGACGTCAACGCTGTGTGCCACCACCACTCGCCTTCGGTCCTGCCGTTCTGCATCACCGGCGTCGAGCTCGTGCCGGTATTCCACATGGGCGCGGTGCTCGGCACGGCAGCGCCGTTCTGGGACAGCCGCGATGAATTCGGCGACACCAACATGCTGGTGGTCAAGCCCGAGGAAGGACAATCGCTGGCGAAGGCGCTGGGCGCCCACTGGATGGTCCTGATGCGCCGCCACGGCGCAACTCTCGTGGGCACCACGTTGCGCGAACTCGTGTTTCGAACGATCTACTCGCATGCCAACGCCGAGATCCAGCTGCGCTCCATGCTGCTCGGAAAGATCGGCCCGTTGAGCCGCGGCGAAGCGGAGCGCACCGGCCCGCATCAGCTGCAGCCACGGCCGATGGCGCGAGCCTGGGAATACTGGACCGAACGCCTCAAGAAGAGCGGGGAGATGCCCCGCCCACCGCGGAGCGGCGTGAGAGCGAACCGGGCGGTCAAGCACCGTGCGTCCACGTCCGGCAAATCGCCTGTAGGTAAGACGACAAGGCGATCGCGGCCTTGAGCTTCGAGACCAGCGACGGTGAGAGGAGCCGCCCGGACCCTAGGGCGCCGCCATCGTCTCGATGCGATTCACAGGCGCGGGAATAGAATATGCGAACCCGCCGGACGATACTTATTTCACAGCCATGAAATCATTTTCCCGCGCACAGGATCGAACTTGCCCGTTCGGCCTATGCATCAGGCGGCCTTTGTCTCCGCAGGCGCAAGTGGCTGGCCGACTTTCCATAACTCCGCGATCTGTCGGTCGTAAAACGCATACCAAGCGCTCTCCCGGGGAACGAGCTCAATTCCCGGGCAGACCGAGCCTTCGACGTGGGCGCCGTATAGCTCCACGATGAGGTAACCCTCGGGCACACTGCTGTCGACGGCAAGCGCTCCAAAAGTGGGCACCGCCTCATAGGTCCTGACCTGAAATCGGCCGTCGAGCCCTTCATCGGTCAGGGCTTTCATGAATTCGATGAAATAGCCTTGTTGCGCGCCAAGGAATTTTATCAACGATCCATTTCCGTATCCGAGACTTTCATCAAGAGCAGCCGCATTCTTGGAGGTCGGATCAAAGATCAGAAATCTGAAAGAGCAGCCCTCGCGAATCTTCGTCAAAAGCAGATCTCGTTTCTCTGGAATGAGCTGATAAAATCCGAGGCCGAGACAAAGCATTTCCTTGCGAGTCGAGCGAAGGAGCGCGTCGAGCGATCGGCCACGAAGGGTCTTGTCGTCACGATCACGGAACAGCGCCCTAACCCCGAGCTTTCGTGTATCCGGATCAAGAATATCTTGAAGGGCGTTGTTGTAATCAGCGAGGAGTTGTCTACGGATCAGCATTTCGTACAACAATGAAATGAATCCAATCGAACAGAGTACGATCCCCAGATCACGCAGGATCTCCGACAGAAATGTCGCCTCGCTTGACGGCT
>DASSJW010000959.1:0-9500 GCA_035690995.1 Xanthobacteraceae bacterium | reverse complement strand
CGCATTTCCGAACAGCGACGACAGCAGCATCGCCCGCTTGAGATAGAGGCCGATGTCGTGTTCATCAGTGAATCCAATCGCGCCGTGAAGCTGGATACAGGCCTTGGTGACAAACAGCGCGTCTTCCGATGCCTTGGCCTTCACGGCGACGGCCAGCGCGGGATCGATGCGATAGGGATCATTGTTGGCCGCGACCTGAAACACCAGCGACCGGGTCGTCTCGGTCCGAATATAGAGGTTGACCGCCTGGTGCTGCAGCGCCTGGAAGCTCCCGATCGGTTTTCCGAACTGCTTGCGGATGCGCAGATAGTCGAATGTGATCTCTTGCGCTTTTTCCATCACGCCAAGCAGTTCGGCGGAAACCGCCATCAGCGCGAGATTGTGGAGCGCATCCACCGCATTCCTCGATGACTGACGCGATGGAGCAAAGTCGGCCGGCGCATCTTTGAGGCTGAGCGTTGAAAGCTTGCGGCCCTCCACCGTCTGCGTCGTCGCCAGCATGCAGCCGGGCGCATTACGCGCCACATAGCACAACGTCGGCCCATCGCGCCCGCTGGCGCTGACGAGAAAGCCGTCGGCGCCGTCGGCGCAAACAAACATCTTTCTCCCGGTCAAACGGAGCGTTCCGTTCTCCCCGGCCACCCGCGTACGCGGTGCAAGCGGGTTGTCGCCATAGACGTTCTCTTGCAGCGCCGGGACGATCAGAGCCTCGCCTGCCATTGCCCGCTCCAGCATCGGATGCGGCGCGTGCCCCTGCGCCAGGGCAGCAGCGGAGATCGCCGCCAGCCCAATTGGCTCGCAGACGAGCCCGCGCCCGGCCTGCTCAAGCACCAGCGCGAGCTCGGTGAGGCCGAGACCCAGGCCGTTCGCAGAACACGGAACGAGGATGCCAAGCCACCCGAGGTTCCCCGCCTGGCACAGACGTGCCGGCGCAAAGCTCGGATCTTGTTCGCGAAATACGCGCGCCACCTTCGGTCCGGCCGCCACGACGAATTTGGCGGCGCTGTCGCGCAACAGAGTCTGCTCCGATGTCAGATGCAGATCCATGACCGTCTATTGTGCAGTCCGTCAGCTTGGGAGGTTCAGCACGCGGCGGGCGAGGACGTTGCGCTGGATTTCTGATGAGCCGCCATAGATTGTCACGCGCCGCGACTGAAGGAACGAGGCGGCGACATCCACCGCGCCGAAATCAGTCGCGATGGGCTTGTCGGTCAACGCGTGGCCGCCGGCCGCCTCGATCAATAGGTCGTTGAGGGCCTGAAGAAGTTCGGATCCGAAAATCTTGATCATCGACGATTCCGGGCCGGGACTTTGCCCCTGATTGCTAAGCTCCACCACATGACTGAACAGCGCCGATAGCGCCGTAACATCGATACTGGCTGCCGCGAGCCGTTCCTGAAACGTCGGGTCAGCCATGATTCCGGAAGCGCGCGCCATCGTCTTGATGCGCTCGAGCGCCATCAATGCGAATTGCGGGTTCGAGGTCGCCAAGCGCTCATGTCCCAGCAAAGCATTTGCGATGCGCCAGCCATCATGCAGTTTTCCGACCAGGTTTTCGGCTGGCACGATCACATCGTCGAAGAACACCTCGCTGAATTCATCATCGCCCGCGATCGTCTTGATCGGCCTGATCCTGATGCCTGGGCTGTGCAAATCAAGCAGCAGGAAGCTGATGCCGGCCTGCCGCGGCTGAGCTTGCGGATCGGTGCGCACTAGCGCGAACATCCAGTCCGAATGATGCGCCCAGGTGGTCCAGATCTTTTGCCCTCGCACCACGAAATGATTGCCCTCCAGCATTGCGCGGGTCGAAAGGCTGGCAAGGTCGGAGCCTGCGCCCGGCTCGGAATAGCCCTGCGCCCAGATCACAGTACCCGCAATGATGGGCGGCAGATGTTGCGCCTTCTGTGCGTCGGTCCCGAACTCCATCAGGATCGGGCCGATGTGATTGAGACCTTGCGCCGGCAGCTGCGGTGCGCCAATGCGCGCCAGCTCCTCCGTCATGATGATCTGTTCGTTGAGGGTGGCACCCATGCCGCCATGTTGCCTGGGCCAATGCGGTGCGACCCAGCCTTTGCGCGAGAGCTCGTGATACCAGGGCATCAGTTCCACCGGCGGCGGGCGTGCCGTGCGCCCCCGAAGCGCAACCGGAAGATTGGCTTCCAGCCATGTCCGTACGTCCATGCGGAATTCGGCTTCAGCAGGCGTGTCACGACGGAACATGGCGATGAAATCTCATACTGATGCGGACGCTGCGACTCTACACCGGATAGAGGTTGCGGGCAGGACAGGTTTTCGACACAGAGGCCGGGCGTGAGGCCCCTCGAAACCTCATTCCACTTTGATGTTGGCGGCCTTTACGACGGCGGTCCACTTCGCCAGCTCGTCGGCGAGCAGCTTTTCGAATTCGGCTGGCGTGCCGATCTTGATCTCGGCGCCGAGCGTGTCGAGCCGCGCGCGCGTCTCCGCCGGAGCAAGGCTTTCGCGGAACGCGCCATTAAGCTTCTGGATGATGTCGGGCGGCGTCCCGGCCGGTGCCACCACGCCGAGCCAGAATGTCGCTTGCAGCTTGGGATAGCCGGCCTCGATCACGGTCGGGACATCCGCCAACTTCTGGCTGCGTGTGGCGCTGGTGATCGCCAGCGGGCGTAGTTGCCCGGATTGAATGTGCGGCAGCACTGTGGTCATCGGGTCGGCGACCATCTGAACCTCGCCCGCCACGATGGCAGCGAGCATCGGCGCCGTGCCGCGATAGGGCACATGCAAGATGTTGACGCCGGCGTCGAGCTTGAACAGTTCGGCGAGTAGATGCGGCGCGGTGCCGAAGCCCTGCGAACCCCAGCTGATCTTACCCGGATTGGCCTTGGCGTAGGCCACGAGCTCGGCCAGCGTCTTTACCGGCACGTCTTGGTGAACGACCACGACCTGGGGGGTGTCGATGAGCTGGCCGACCGGCACAAACGCCTTGACCGGATCGTAGCCGATGTTGCCGTGCACGGCCGGGCCGGTGGTCAACGAGCCGCCCGGCGTGATCAGGAGGGTATAGCCGTCGGGATCAGAGGTCGCGACGAACTTTGCGCCGATGCTGCCGCCCGCGCCGCCGCCGCGGTTCTCCACCACGATGTTTTGGCCGAGGACTGCCCCGAGCCGGTCCGAGATGATGCGTGCCATGCCGTCGGTCGGCCCGCCGGCAGGGAACGGCACGACCATCCGGATCGGCCGATTGGGATAGGCTTGGGCGTGCGCAGGCTCGATGCCGTGCAACGCCCATCCGGCGCACAGCGATGCTGCAAGCAGGGCTCTCATCATCTTGGGCTCCTCCGCGTTAGTCTGGCAACGCAGTTCGTCATTGTATCCTGGGATTCCTCAGATGACTCTCGGACTGGCGTGAATATCTGCGTCTTCTAGCGCCCCCACGTGTGTCAGACGTATGGCGTGCCTTTCAAGCTTGCCGGCGATTGTTGAGCACGAAAGATGTTAAATTCTGCTTTTGGCAAAAAGCGAAGTGGGCGGCTCGACGGAAACCAAGTTTGTCCCCAAATGTTCCAGAAACAAGGGGAATTCGTGCGACATCTCAAAGGGCATTCTTCAAAATGATGTTTGCAGGTTCGAGTCCTACATGCCCAGCCAACCAGTCCGGTCTCAGTGAATCATGTGCGCGGATGCAGCGGCATCCACGCCCATGGTCTGAGGCAAGGCCGATGGCAGCATCGCACTGACGCCAAAACCTGACATTGGAATTGGTCAAACGGACCGCCTATGCTGGATCGATCCGCTCAACCTGCCGGGCTGATGGGGACAAACCATGGGACAGTTCCTGCTTGCGCTCTTCGCCTTTGCATTCTTCAGCGAGGGCATTAGCCCGGCCGCTGCTCAGACTTGGCCCGAGCGGCCGGTGACAATGGTGATTCCGTTCCCTCCGGGTGGGGGCACCGATCTTCTCGGACGGATCATCGCCAAGGGACTTACCGAGGCGCTGGGGCAGCAGGTTGTGGTCGAGAACGTCGGCGGCGCGGGCGGCATGCTCGGTTCGGCGAGAGTGGTCAAATCCGCGCCTGACGGCTACACCATGGTCATCGGCACCACCGCGGATGCTATCAACCAGTCGCTGTACAAAGCCCCGCTCTACAATTTCGCGACCGACTTGGTGCCAGTCGGGTTGATGGGCAATCAGCCGACCGTCCTGCTCGCACGCAAGGACTTTCCGGCCAATACCCTCCAGGAATTCGCTGCTTATGTCAGAGCAAACCCGGCATCGGTGCAGTTTGGCTCGGCGGGAGCCGGCTCGACCGGCCATCTGTTCTGCGAACTGCTCAATGCGGCACTCGGCATCAGCAATGTAACGCATGTGCCTTATCGTGGCGGGGGGCCGGCAATGCAGGACCTGATCGCCGGTCGTTATGATTATATCTGCACTCTGAGTCCAACCGGCAAACCTCTGCTCGAGGGTAAGATGGTCAAGGGGATTGCCATTCTGCAACCTAGACGCTCGCCAGAGATTCCGAATCTGCCGAGTACGGCCGAGCAGGGCCTACCTGATTTCGATGTCAGCACCTGGTTTGGCCTCTTCTTCCCAAAGGGCACGCCCGAGCCGATCGTCCGAAAGCTCAATGCAGCGCTTGCGACGACCCTCGACGCGCCGTGGGTGCACGAGCGCTTCAAAGAAATCGTGGCGAACGTGGCGCCGCGTGACGAGCGCTCGCCCGAATATTTGAAGAAACTGGTCGATATCGAAATCGCAAAAATGGGCGCGGCGATTCGGTCTGCAGGCATCCGGCAGCTCTGAACGCAGCATAATCTTCGCGATGACACATGACACTTCGCGATTCGGGGCGATCATTGCGCAGCACCTCGTAGCTTAGGCCGAGATGCTCCGACGGCGCCGGCCAAGCCGGCGGTCTGGTGCCAGGCGAAGTTCGCCGAGCCGCACCGAAACGGCCTGCTCTCGCTTGGCTGTTCGGCGGCGATTGGCACGGATCTTGATACTCGTTTGAGGTCATCCGCCCCGAGCGGGGCGCGTCGATTTCAGCGAATGGAGATAAAGTCATGATGCGACGGCGCGATTTCCTCATGAATGCTGCCGCGACATGCCTCGCTCCGGGGCTGGCCGGCGCTCAAGGCGCCTGGCCGCAAAGGCCTATTTCGCTTGTCGTCCCGTTTGGCGCGGGCGGCTCGGCTGATCTGGTTGCGCGCATGTTCGCGCAACACTTCCAGGCGAAGTACGGCATATCGGTTGTGATTGAAAACAAGGGTGGTGCAGGAGGGAGTATCGGTTCGGCGTTCGTCGCGAAAGCTCCTCCTGACGGCTATACGCTGGTCCTCGGTACGGTGAGCACGCACGCGATCAACCCGGCGCTTTATGCAAAACTTCCGTTCAGTGTCGAAACTGACTTCGAGCCGATTTCGCCGATCGTTCGGCTACCTAATCTCCTCGTCATCAATAACAGGCTTCCGGTCAAGACCGTTGCCGAGCTTGTCGCATATTTGAAGGCCAATGACGGCAAGGTGAACTATGGCTCGGCGGGCAACGGGACGTCAGGGCATCTCTCCACCGTCATGTTCATGAAGGCGATCGGTGTCACGATGACCCACATTCCGTTTCGCGGCACCGCGGACGAAATGGCGGCGATGGTCGGCGGCCACATCGATCTGGCGATCGACAGCATGACCACAATCTGGCCGATCGCGAAGGCCGGCGACGTCCGTCCGCTGGCCGTGACAACGCCCCAGCGCGTGCGGACGGCTCCCGACCTGCCGACGATCGGTGAAACGGTCACGGGCTATGAAGCTATCGGCTGGCAGGGGCTGTTCGCGCCAGCCAAGACCCCTCGACCGATCGTCGAAGAGCTCGCAGCGGAAGTGAAGCGAATCTTTCTGCAACCGGAGCTCGTAACGGCCCTGCAGAATGTCGGCGGCGAACCCTTGCCCATGTCGCCGGACGAATTTGCCCGCTTCGCGCAATCCGAGCGGGTCAAATGGGGTGCGGTGGTCAGGGACGCCGGAATACGAATTGAATGACGCCGGGACGGCCGTGTGTTTTGCTGAGGCTGGTTTATATCGCTTGCTTTATCCCCGCTTGAGGAACGAGACACGTGGCCAAGAAAATACACCTGGCGTTCGACATCTCTTACACCCACCTGGACGGACGCTGGCGGATGCCGGGGTCGTGGACCGGGCGAACCTACCCCAACCTGGATGTCTACGAGGAGATCGCGCGCATCTCGGAGCGCGGTTGCATCGACATGCTGTTCTTCGGGGACGGCACCGGTATCCCCGACACCTGGCAGGGATCGCGCGACGAGGCAGTGCGCTGGGGCATCGGCTGGCCGCGTCACGACATGAGCCCGGTGATCACCGCCATGTCGCGCGTGACCAAGCATGTCGGGTTTGGTCTGACCTACGCTTCGACCTTCATGCACCCGTTCTATGTCGCCCGACTTTTCAATTCGTTGGATCATGTCACCAATGGACGCATCGCCTTCAACGTCATTGCCAGCAGCCGCGGCGCGGACGCGGCGAACTACGGCTTCGACGAGTTGATGGAACACGGCTTGCGATACGAGCGGATGGAGGAGTTCATCGACGTGTGCCGGGCGCTGTGGGACAGTGCGGCTCCCGACGCCTTCAGCTGGGATCGTGAGACCGGTATCGTCGCCGATCCGGCCAAGGTTCACGCCATCAATCATGTTGGAAAGTTCTTCAAGGTGCGCGGCCCGCTCAACTGCATGCCGTCGCCGCAGATTCATCCGGTGCTGATCCAGGCCGGCAGCTCGCCGCGGGGTATCAAGGCATCGGCCTATATCTCCGATCATATCTTCGCGCGCTGGCCGCCGAAGGCGGAGAAGGCAAAGCACCGCGCGCTGCTCGACCAGGAGCTTACGGCAGTCGGACGCGATCCCTCGAAGGTCGGGGTGCTTTGGGGCTGCGGGCTGATCGTGGCGGAAACCGAGCACGAGGCCAAGGCGCGTCGCGAGCAACTGCTCACCATGATTCCGAAGGAGGCGATCGGGCCCTATCTCGCGCACAACTCGGGCTATGATTTCTCCAAGCTGCCCGCGCGCTTCAAGCTGACGGAACTCAACAAGCAGATCGCCGCCGCCAACGCCTCGCCGGTCGGCTTCGTCTACAAGCTCGCCAATGCGCTCGGCGGTGACCCGGAGATCTCGCGCGAGGAGTTCTTCGAATATGGCCTGCGCACAGCGACCAACTACGACCGCACGTTCGCCGATACCGCGGACAAGCTCGCGGATATGCTGGAGGAGGAGTTCGAGGCCGGCGGCAGCCGCGGCGGGTTCATGGTGGTCCATCCCCAGGCGGTGCCGCGAGATTTGCTGAACGTGGTCGACCTTCTGGTCCCCGAGCTGCAGCGCCGCGGCCGCTTCCGCAAGGCCTACGACGGCAAGACGTTGAGGGAAAACCTGCTGGCAGACTGATGTTCTCGCCTCAAGTTGCATCGGCGACCTGCGAGATAAACAAGCATTGGCACATCACTTGCTCTCGTATCGGCCCATGCTCGCAATCCAAGGCCACCGGGCAAAATAGAATTCGAGGAACCGATGACCAAGGCGAAGTTGCTGCTGTTCGTCCTTCTCACCATGCTGGCCGCGGCCGACGACCGCGCGCGAGCCCAGCCCTACCCCTCCGCTCCGGTCAAGATCATTTCCGATTCCGCTCCCGGCAGCGCTCCCGACGCGATCTTGCGCATCGTCGCGGAGCGCTTGAGCGAGGCGTGGGGTCAGCAGGTGGTGGTGATGAATCAACCCGGAGCGGGCGGTTCGCTGGCCGCGCGCGCCGCTGCCGGCTCGACGCCCGACGGCACCACGCTGTTCATGCCGGTCTCTTCCGCATTCGTGACGATGAAGGGTGCGGCCCCCAACATCCCGATCGAAGTGCCGAAGGATTTCGCGCCTATAAGCCTGATCGGCGAGCAACCGATGTTCATCACCATCGCGCCACAGACGGGCATCAAGACGCTGCCGGCATTGATCGAAGCGGCGAAGCAAAAGCCGGGCGAAATCTCCTACGCCGTCTCCGGGCGCGGCCGTCAGAGCCATCTCACCGGCGAGATGTTGCAGAGACGGGCCGGCATCAAGCTGCTGATGGTCCCTTATTCCGGCGGGCCGGCCCAGGCGCTGAGCGATCTGATGGGAGAGCGGGTCCAGATGCTGATCGAAGGCGGCACCGCGCTGATCGGCGCCATGCAGTCAGGGAGGCTTCACGCGCTGGCGGTTGGATCGCAGACCCGGCTTGCGGAATTCCCCGATCTGCCGGCCGTCGCGGAGACCATTCCGAATTTC
Source organism: Xanthobacteraceae bacterium (assembly GCA_035690995.1). Taxonomy (GTDB): domain Bacteria; phylum Pseudomonadota; class Alphaproteobacteria; order Rhizobiales; family Xanthobacteraceae; genus VAZQ01. Next base: position 1,206 of record DASSJW010000959.1, on the reverse strand, counting down.
AGGTCCGCGGGTTGGATGGCGATGGTGGCACCGTCGGGAACACCGGACGACATTGTTCGGAAGGTGAGCGACGATCTGAGGATCATCCTCAACAATCCGGAGGTGCGCAGCAAGCTTGCGGCGGTCGGCAGCTACGCGCGTCCGATGTCGCCGCAGGACACGACGAATTTCATTCAGACCGAGCAGCGCATCTGGGGCCCGCTGCTGGAGGAGCTGTCTCGCGCGCAATAAGCGCCAAATGCGCGGGACGCTCAAGCGATCGGCGCGGCGGCTCTAGTTCAAGTTCTCCCGCAGCGTCGTGCCGGCATATTTCGTCTTGGACAGTCCGCGGCGTTGCAGTTCCGGAACGACGAGTTCGACGAACTCGCGGATGTTGTCCATGGCCGAATAGCCACGTCCCAGGATGAAGCCGCCATTGGCGCCGGACCCAAAGTGCATCTCCTCCAGCTTATCGACGATCGACTTCGGTGTGCCGGTCGCAACTAGAATTCGATCGACCAGAAAGCGGCGGCCAAACTCCTCCACGGTCTGGGCGGGGTCCGTCGTCTTGAGAAGCTCTTCGAAGCTTCCGTAGTTTCCCTTCTGGGCGCGCACCTCGTCGGCAAAGTCGGCAAGGCGCATGCCGGGCCGGGCCTTCGAGAAATCGACGTTGTATTGGGCCGACATTTCCACGAGACCGGCCTCCGGCCGTATCGCGGCAAGATAGCGCCGCTCCTTTTCCTTGGCGTCAGCCTCTGATTCGGCGACCTGGATCCGGATCGACCAGAGAATGCCGACGTCGCGCGGCTTGCGGCCGAGCGAGGCCAGTTTCGCATCGAGCGCCTCGCGATGTTGCTTCATTGTCGCAACCGTCCGGCGCGTGCTGAACTGCATATCGGCGTAGGTGGCGGCCAGGTCCATGCCGGGCCCGGAAAGGCCGGCCTGGATAATGACAGGCCGCTGTTGCGGCGACGGCAATGCCGGAAGCGGGCCTCGTACGTTGAAATATCGGCCGCGATGGTCGATCCGGTGCACCTTGGCCGGATCCGCGAATATGCCCTTCTCCCGGTCGCCGATCAGCGCATTTCTTTCGACGCTGTCCCACAGCTTGCAGGCGACTTCGAGAAACTCCTGCGCGCGTTCATAGCGCTCGTCGTGGTCCATCATGACGTCGAAGCCGTAGTTGGCAGCCTCGTTCTTGTAGGCCGACGTTACGGCGTTCCAGGC
>DASSJW010000958.1:0-3608 GCA_035690995.1 Xanthobacteraceae bacterium | reverse complement strand
CCTGGGCGAAGCCATCTACCTTAATGAATACCGAGGCGCGCGTCAGCCGGCGCCATATCGGTCAGCCGCAATTGCACCCGCTCGGCGCCGTTCCAGCGATCGAGGCATAACGTGCCGACGGCGTGCACGGCTTGCCCGCGGCTCTGCGCGAGCGCCATTCCCAATTTCTGCCCGGCCGCGCGAAACGCGATGGCGTCGATGGTCGAGCCATCGCCCGCGCGCAGCCGTGCGCGCATGTGCGCCTGACCCACCTCTTCGGCATAGACCAGAGTGTGGGCCGGCAGCGCAATCATCGGCTCCGGATTGCCCGCCCCGAACGGACCGGCGCGCGCGATCGTCGCCACCATCCCGCCGGTGGCCGCCGCGGCTGTCACCGCGCCGTCGATCATGAGCGCATCCTCGCGCCGTGACGTTTCCACCGCCGACGCGAGCGCATCCTCGAGATATCCGCGGAAGGAACTGAGTGACTCCTTGCGCAGCGTGACGCCGGCGGCCATGGCGTGGCCGCCGCCCTTGATCAGGAGCCCGGCGCTCACGGCCTGGCGGACGGCCCGACCCAGGTCGACGCCCGCGATCGAGCGGCCGGAACCGGTGCCGATGCCGCCGGGCTCGAGCGCGATGGCGAAAGCGGGTCGGCCGAACCGCTCCTTGAGCCGCGCGGCAACCAGGCCCACCACGCCCGGATGCCAGCCCTCGGCGGCCGTGACGATGACCGCGCCCTTGTCTTCGACGCCGAGCGCGGCCATGGCTTCGGCTTCCGCCTGCGCCACCGTGGCGACCTCAATCACCTGACGCTCGCGGTTGAGGCGGTCGAGCTCGGCGGCGAGGCGCGCGCACTCGGTGGGATCATCCTGCAGGAGCAGGTCGACGCCGAGCGTCGCCCGCCCGATGCGGCCACCGGCATTGATCCGCGGCCCCAGCAGAAAGCCGAGATGCCAGGGTTCAGGCGGGCCGCCGATCCGCGCGCTGTCCATCAATGCGGTAAGGCCAGGATGATCGCGCCGGCGCAGCGCCACGAGCCCCTTGGCGACGAAGGCGCGGTTGAGGCCCTTGAGCGGCACGACATCGGCGACCGTGCCGAGCGCGACAAGATCGAGGAAGCCGAGGAGATCAGGTTCCGGCCGTTCCGCCGTCCAGAATCCGCGCGCGCGGAGCTCACGGTTGGCCGCCACCACGGTCATGAAGACGAGGCCGACAGCCGCGAGGTGACCGAGCTGCGAGAGATCGTCGAGACGGTTCGGATTGACCACGGCGATGGCTGCGGGGAGCAGCTCATCGGCCTGGTGATGGTCGATCACGATGACGTCGAGGCCGAGCTTGCGCGCCTCCAGCATGGGTTCATGGCTGGTGGTGCCGCAATCGACCGCGACGAGGAGCGTCGCCCCTTGTGCAGCGAGCGAGCGGACTGCTTCCACATTCGGTCCATAGCCTTCGAACAGACGATCCGGAATATGGATGATCGGACGAAGGCCGCAGTGAAGCAGGTATCGCCCCAGCACCGCCGCCGACGTCGCCCCGTCGACGTCGTAGTCGCCCAGGATGGCGATTGTTTCCTGCTGCATGATGGCGTCCGCGAGCCGCACCGCGGCTGCACGCATGTCGGCAAGCGAGTCGGGATCCGGCATCAGCGCCCGCACGGTCGGATCGAGGAAGCTTGCCACCGCGTCCACGTCGATCCCGCGCCCGGCGAGGATGCGCGCCAGAAGCTCGGGCACATCATCGTGACGTTGCGTGATGGCGAGAGCGCGAGCGGCACCGCGCTCATCCAGCCGATCGCGCCACGCGCGGCCGCAGGCCGACCGCTCGACGCCGAGAAAGAGGCGCCGCGTCGGGCCTGCCGCTGCGGTGAAGGCGATCGTCATCTTGCTCCTGGCGCGAATCGCTTCAAAAAAGCTTACGATACTGGATGAATCCGGAACGCTCCGCCAGCCGGTCGTAGAGCGCGCGGGCGTCCGTATTGGTCTCGTGGGTGAGCCAGTAGACGCGGCTCGCGCCCGCGGCCCGGGCTCGCTCTTCCACCGCCAGGATCAGCGCGCGTCCCAGCCCGAGATTGCGCACGCCTTCGGCCACAAACAGATCCTGGAGATAGCAGTAGTCGCCGATCGTCCAGCATGACCGGTGGAAGAGGTAATGCACGATGCCGCAGAGGCGGTCGCCCATATAGGCGCCGAGTACCTCCATCGGCTCCGCCGGATCGTGCAGCCGCGCCCAGGTCATGGCCGTGGTCTGCTCGGAGATGACGACCTTGTAGAAGGCCTGGTAGCCCTTCCACAGCGGTTCCCAGTCGGCGCGCTCATCGGCACGGATCGCGCGGATCGTCGCATTGGATGCGGCCATGGGCGACCCGCGAACCGGAAGCATCTGCGAGCGTTACTCCGCCGCAGCGGCGTGAATTGCCAACAGCTCAGATATAGTATCGCGCGGCCGCCGGCCAAACCCGCATTCCGTCGCGATCGAAAAGTTCTTCACATATTTTTCCGCCGTGGCAAGGCGGCGGCGCGTGCCCGCGATCCCGTCCGTGTAATGCACGAGACCGAGACAAAGCTGCGTGCCCGGCTTGAGCTCGAGTCGCCTGAGCGGGCCGAAATAAGCATCGTCCGAGCGATCGCGCGGGACCGGCATGTGGATCAGCTCGATCGAGCGATCGATGCCGCGCGCAAGCTTGTTCGCAAGATCGACCATATCGCCCATGTCGATCGGCTCGACCACGTGGCGGTGATTCGAATCGCCGTAGCAGAAGTGAAACAACAGCTCGATATCCGCCGGGACATGATCGGCAAGCTTGCCCAGGATCGCGCCGAACGCGTCGAGCATTTCGCTCTTGTTACGGCCATAGGCGTTGGGCTCGTTGCGCTGCAGCCGCGCGAATACCGCAGAGGCGACATCGAACTGGATCGCCAGTTCCTGGTGAGGGATGGCGTCGGCAAGCTTGTCGATCTCGCGACGCACGGCATCGTTATAGATCGGATCGAACGCATGATGCAGGTCGTCCTGCAGGAACAGCCAGATCACCGAATGGGCCGGCACCAGATCGACCTGGAAGCGGCAGCGCGCCGGGATTTTCCCCTGCTGCTTGAGGCTTGCAAACTCCCGGTACGACCGGATCGCGGTGTCGGCGTAGAACAGATTTTCGAAGGTTACGCCGGCGGCCGACGCGCCCGGCTTCAGTCGGTAGCGTGTGCGTCCCGGCGCCGTCGGGTGCAACCGAAACACCTCATCGGATTTCTCCAATGCCGGATGATTTGCGAAGACCGGTTCGAGATGCGCAATCCAGTCGCTGCGTTCACCGGTCTCGCCGTCGGGAATGCGCAGCAGGTGCGGCCCCAGTGCCGCGCTCACCGTGACGAACACCTCATGCGCATTGGCGAGAGGGACGCTGCCGACGAGATGGATGTTGCGAGACGGCACGAAGAGATCCACTGCTCGCGGCGCGGAATGCTCGCGGCGGAAAGCCGCCTCAATCCAGATAGAACTTCTCGCGCTGCCGGTGCTCGGCCCTGATCCAGCGCACCGTGCCGGTGACCGAACGCATCACCACGGTTTCGGTTTCGATCACGTTCTTGCGGAAACGCACGCCATCGAGCAGCGCACCGTCGGTGACGCCCGTC
>DASSJW010000957.1:0-4984 GCA_035690995.1 Xanthobacteraceae bacterium | reverse complement strand
GGTGGCCGCTTTCACACTCACGGCCTCATCACGCATGGGTCTGCCTTTAGTCCGACCTACCTCGGAAACATCCTGGCCGTCTCGAACCTCGAAGCCGGGCCAGTCGCGCGGCTCTATTCGTTTTGGTACGAGCAGAACGCGTTCAACGACCGCTTGTCCGTTCGGGCAGGCCTGATGTCGGCGGACAGCCAGTTTCTCCAGAGCAAGACCGCGGCAAATTTCATCAACAACGGCATCAGCTGGCCAACCTTTCTCGCCGCCAATCTTCCTGCCGGCGGGCCAGCCTATCCGCTGCCCGCTCCCGGCGTTCGCGTGCGGATCAAGCCGCGCGACGACGTGGCATTTCAAGCCGCTGTTTTCAGCGGGGATCCGAGCGGGGGGAACGGCTCCAATCAGAACCTTCCACTCCCCACCGGCACCGTCATCAGCTTTCGCGGCGGGGCCTTTGTCATCGCGGAACTGAGCTTTTTGCCCAACCAAGGGAAGGACGCCGCGGGACTTCCGGGCGCTTACCGGATCGGTGCGTGGTATCACACCAGTCCGCGCTTCGGCGATCAGCGTTTCGACAATACCGGCCGCTCGCTCGCGGATCCGACGTCGACCGGCATTCCGCTCGAACATACCGGCGACTCCGGCATCTACGGTGTTGTGGATCAGATGCTCTATCGCGCCCCCGGCAGTGACGACCGGGGCCTTTCGGGATTTGTTCGTGCCGGCGGCGTTCCCAACGATCGCAATCTGATCAATTTCTATGCCGACGCCGGCCTGCTGTACAAAGGACTTATCGCCGGCAGGCCGGACGACAAGGTCGGCGTCGCCACCGGTTATGCGCGCGTCGGCGACAATGCGCGCGGGCTCGACTCCGACATCGGGTTCTTTGGAAACTTTTTTTATCCGGTGCGGAGCGGAGAAGTTATGGTCGAGATGATCTACCAGGCTCAACTGGCACCGTGGTGGACGTTGCAGCCGGAGGTCCAATATATCGTCCGACCGGGCGGAGGCGTCTTGAACAGCGACGGAAGCCTTCGACAGAATGCCTGGGTGATTGCGCTTCGTTCCGCGCTGAACTTCTGAGCCGCCCTGGAGCCGCGGGGGCGTCCAGCGCAGATCATCGCTGCAAGATGTTCACGGCTAGGCGTGAGCGTCGGTCATTCATAGAATGTGGGCATGACGCGGGGAGGACTCGGGCGAGGAGTCGCATGAGACCGAAACGAATTGGCCTGCCAGGAATTGCGATTTTTGCGCTGGTGCTGACGAGCCCCATCGCGGCGCAACCGGCCGGCGAGAGCCTGGCCGGAAAGTCGGTGTCCATGATCATCGGCTTCGGGGCCGGCGGCGGCTATGACCTCTGGGGCCGCACCGTCGGCCGGCATATCGGCCGTCATCTGCCTGGCGCTCCGACCGTCATCCCACAGAATATGCCGGGCGCCGGTAGCTACGCGGCGGCGAGCTACATCTTCAACATCGCCCCGAAGGACGGCACCGTGCTTGGCATTATCGCCCGCGATGCGGCGCTCGGGCCGCTCTCCGGCGCGACCGGCGCACGCTTCGATCCGACCAGGCTGTCGTGGATTGGAACGCCGACCAAGGAAACAAATGTCTGCATCGCCTATCACACGTCACAGGTCAAATCGGTGCTGGACCTGTACGACAAGCAGTTGATCGTTGGCGATACCGGCCCCGGCACCGGCACCCGCTCCTATCCGAAGGCGCTCAGCGAACTGCTGGGCATGAAGTTCAAGCTGGTCGGCGGATTTCCCGCCTCCTCCGACGTTTTCCTGGCGATGGAGCGCGGCGAGGTCGAGGGCATCTGCGAAAGCCTCGACAGCATCAAGATCCGCCGTCCCGACTGGATTCCGACGAAGAAGATCTCGATCCTGTTTCAGGGCGGCGCCGAGCCCAACCCTGAGCTCGACGGCGTGCCCTTCGTGCTCGATCTCGCGCTCACCGGGGAACAGCGACAAGCCATCGAATTTCTCTACGCCGGTCAGGGCATCGGGCGTCCGTTCGTCGCTCCGCCGGACCTGCCGGCCGATCGGCTCAAAATGCTGCGCGACGCATTCAATGCGACCATGACCGATCCGGCTTTCGTTGCCGAGGCCCAGAAGTCAAAACTCGATCTCGAGCCCGAAGACGGCGAGCATCTCGCCGTGCTGATCGCGAAAATCTATGCGACGCCCAAACCGATCGTGGATAAAATCACCAGCCTGATCAAATAGACGGGGCCGCCAAGGTACCAGGCATGAGAGAGGGGAAGATGGCGACCAGTCGACTTCGCGCCTTCAATTTCCAGAACTGGATCAGGGAGCACCAGCACCTGCTCAAGCCGCCTGTCGGCAACAAGAAGGTGTTCGAAGACGGCGCGATGACCGTGCAGGTCGTCGGCGGGCCGAACGAGCGCACCGACTACCACGACGACCCGGTGGAAGAGTTCTTCTATCAGCTCAAAGGCGACATGGTGCTCAAGATCGCCGACCACGGCGAGTTCTACGACATCCCGATTCGCGAAGGCGACGTGTTCCTGCTGCCGCCGCACGTCCCTCATTCTCCCCAGCGCCCGGAGGGCTCGATCGGTCTGGTCGTGGAAGCGGCACGACCGGATGAGCTCGATGCTTTCGAGTGGTATTGCTTCGAATGCCAAGCGCTGGTGCACCGCGTCGAAGTGAAGGTCCGGCACCTGGTGAAGGATCTGCCGCCGCTTTACGAGGCGTTCTATGCCGACGCACACGCGCGCAAATGCAAGGCATGCGGCGCCATTCACCCGGGAAAGAAGCCACCCGCGGGATGGGCGAAGATTTGAGGCCGTCGTACTGCGCGGGCTGAGGGCATAAACCCGTCATCGTCGCGAGCCGGCAACGGCCTCAGCCGATCCGATATTTCTCGACCGTCTTGCGGTTCCAGGTGATCCCGGTGCCGGGTCGCTGCGGCACGACGGCAAAGCCGTCGACGATCTGGAGCGGCTCCTCCACGATCTTGTCCGCCCAATCCACATATTCGAGGAAATGGCAGGTGGGCGTGGCCGTGAGGAGATGCGCGCTCGCTTCCGGATAGAGATGCGACGACATCTCGATGCGGTGGGCGGCGGCGAGCGCCGCGGCGCGCAGCCAGCCGGTGACACCGCCGATGCGTTCGAGATCAGGCATGACATAGTCGGCGGCGTGGGCCGCGAGCGCCGCGGCCATGGCCGGACTTTCGGAAAAATTCTCTCCGATCTGGATCGGCGTCTCGAGTTCACGCACCAGGGCGGCATTGCCGGCATAGTCATCGTGGCGGATCGGCTCTTCCAGCCAATAGATGCCTTCCTGATCGAGCGCGCGCCCCCGTTCGCGCGCTTGCGCAAGGCTGAGCGCCTGATTGTAGTCGACCATGACCGTGACTTCGGGGCCGACGCGCTTCTTGACGGCGCGCAAGGCGGCGAGATCGTCACGCAGGGTCGGATAGCCAAGCCTGAGCTTGAGCGCGCGGAATCCGCCGGCGAGGAGCTTTTCCGCCTCGTCGGCGACTTTGTCCGGCGTCATCAGGCCAAGGCCGCAGGAATTATAGGCGGGAATGGGCCTTGGTGCGCTGCCGATGAGGGTCGCGAGCGGAAAGTCCGCAGCGATGGCGAGCGCGTCCCATGCCGCCATGTCGAACCCCGACATCGCCATGCGCACGATACCCTGCACGCCGATCAGAGCGAAGCGTTCGTTGAGCTTGCTCCAGAGGTCGGCGGGCGCAACGCGTTCGCCTTTGACGACGCGCGTCACCTCCTCCAGGAGCTTGGCGATCGCGGCTACAGCCGCGGGAAAGTAGCACCAGAGATAGGAGCGGCCGACGACGCCCTCCTCGGTATCGAGATCGATGAGGAGCAACGGAGCCTTGGTGATGATGCCGCGACTGGTGCCGAGGGCGTAGGTCATCGGCACCTCGACCCCCACGCAGCGGATGGCGCGAACGGTGAGGCGGGGCGGAGCTGGCTTGCGGTCCATCTGGAAATCCTAATCGCGTCGGGGGCGAGCGCAAAGCCGGGAAGCCGTCATGCCGCGGCGCGCTGGCACGCGCGATCGAGTCCGCGCATAGTCCGGCCCGCGCACAATCGTGTCTCGGAGGAAAAATGCAGGGAAAAATCACGCTCGAGGATCATTTCGCGACCACAACCACGCTCGGCGATTCGCAAATCTTCGGTGCCCATGTGTGGTCAGAACTGGGTCCGCGCCTCCTCGACTTCCAGGACAAGCGGCTGCGGCTCATGGATGCCGCCGGCGTCGAGATCATGATCGCGTCGCTCAATGCCCCGGCCATCCAGGCGATCCCGGATACCAAACGGGCGATGGAGGTGGCGCGCGAGGCGAACGACGTGCTGGCACAGGAAATCGCGAAGCGCCCCGATCGCTTCGTCGGCGTTGCGGCGCTGGCGATGCAGGACCCGGACAGCGCCGCGGCGGAGCTCGAGCGCTGCGTCAAGCAGCTCGGCTTCAGAGGCGCGCTGGTGAACGGGTTCTCGCAAGTGGGGTCGGCCGACACCGCGGTGTATTACGATCTGCCACAGTATCGACGGTTCTGGCGCGCGGTCGAGCGGCTCGACGTTCCATTCTATCTACATCCGCGCAATCCGTTGCCGGGTTCGGTCCGCGCTTACGAGGGCCACGACTGGCTGCTCGGGCCAAACTGGGCGTTTCATGCCGAGACCGCGGTGCACGCGCTGCGGCTGATCGGCAGCGGCCTGTTCGACGAAATGCCCGGTCTGCAGATCATTCTCGGCCATCTCGGCGAGGGACTGCCCTACTATCTCTGGCGTATCGACAACCGGAATTCATGGATGAAAGCCCCGCATAAATATGCCGCGCGCAAACCGGTCGCGGACTATTTCCGCGCCAATTTCCACGTCACCACGTCGGGCCATTTCAGCACGCCCGCCATGCTCGACGCGGTGGCGGAGCTGGGCGTCGACCGGGTCATGTTCTCGGTGGATTACCCGTTCGAAGACATGAGCGAGGCCGCCGAG
>DASSJW010000956.1:0-3633 GCA_035690995.1 Xanthobacteraceae bacterium | reverse complement strand
AGTTTCGATGGTCTCGCGTCTTGAACGCACGCCGTTTGCGGCCTGGTGGTGGACGATCGACCGCCTGCTGCTCGCGGCGCTGCTCGCGCTCATGCTCGGCGGCATCGTGCTCTCGCTCGCGGCGAGCCCGCCGGTGGCGTCCCGGCTCGGCCTCGAGCCGTTCTACTTCGTGAGCCGCCACGTGCTCTACCTGATCCCCGCGCTCGCCGTCTTGCTCGGGACCTCGTTCCTGCCGCCTCGCTACGTTCGCCGGCTCGCGCTCATCGTCTTCGCGGTGAGCGTGTTGATGGTTCTCGGCACGCTGCATTTCGGCGCCGAGGTCAAGGGCGCGCGGCGATGGATCGTCCTGCTCGGGGTCAACATCCAGCCGTCGGAATTTCTCAAGCCTGCCTTCGTGATTCTCGTTGCCTGGCTGTTCGGAGAGTCCGCGCAGCGGCCGGAAATGCCGGCAAACACCATGGCGCTCGGGCTGCTGCTCGTCGCGGTGACCGGTCTCGTGCTGCAGCCCGACTTCGGGCAGACCATGCTGGTGGCGCTGGTCTGGAGCGCGCTGTTCTTCCTCGCCGGCATGCGCATTGTGTGGGTGGTCGGTCTCGGGGGCGTGGCCGCGCTCGGCCTCGCGACCGCCTACATGCTGGTGCCCTATGTGGCGAAGCGCATCGAGCGTTTTCGTGATCCTTCGTCCGGCGACACCTTCAATATCGACCAGGCGCTGGAATCCTTCCAGCAGGGCGGCTGGTTCGGGCGCGGGCCGGGCGAGGGCACGGTCAAGCGCATCCTGCCGGAGAGCCACACCGATTTCGTGTTCGCGGTCGCCGCCGAGGAGTTCGGCATCGTGCTGTGCCTGGTGCTGGTCGCGGTGTTCGCCTTCATCGTGTTGCGCACCTTGCGTCACGCCATGCGCAGCGAAGATCCCTTCGCGCGCTTCGCCGCCGCCGGCCTTGCCATCATGTTCGGGTTGCAGTCGGCCATCAACATGGCGGTGAACTTGCATCTGATGCCGGCCAAGGGCATGACTTTGCCGTTCATCTCCTATGGCGGCTCGTCGATGATCTCGATCGCCTACGGCATGGGGATGCTGCTTGCCTTGACGCGCGAGCGCCCGCGCGCTGCGTTGCTCGCAAGCCAGAACGAATTCGTCCCTGTCGGGCGCCCGGCCTGATCTGTCCGGCCCGGCAAGGGAGGTCGACCGCAAGGCGGTCGGGAAGGGTCCGACCGAGCCATGTCGATAGGCGCAACCCACGATCCGCCCGTTGTGCTGCTGGCCGCCGGCGGCACTGGCGGCCATCTCTTTCCGGCCGAGGCGCTTGCCGAAGCGCTCCGGCGGCGGCGCATCGTGGTCGATCTCGCCACCGATGAGCGCGCCGAGCGCTACGGCATGGCGTTTCCGGCGCGGCGCGTTCACATCGTCACCAGCGCCACCGTGCGCGGTCGCGACCCGGTATCGCTGGCCCGCACCGCCGCACTGCTCGGGATCGGGATCATGCAGGCCTGGCGCCTCCTCGGCAGCATCCGGCCGTCCGCCGTCATCGGCTTCGGCGGCTATCCCACCGTGCCGCCGGTGCTGGCGGCGACGCTGCGCAATATTCCCACGCTGATCCACGAACAGAACGCGGTGATGGGGCGGGCCAACCGGCTGCTCGCGCCGCGCGTCAAAGCGATCGCCACCAGCTTCGCCGGCGTGCTCGATCGCGAGCCGAAGCTCAATGCCAAGGCGACGCGCACCGGCAATCCGGTGCGGCCGGCGGTGATCGCGGCGGCGACGACTTCCTATGCCGCGCCGCAACCCGGCGGTTCCCTGCATCTCGTCGTATTCGGCGGCAGCCAGGGCGCGCGCATCATGGCCGACATCGTGCCGGCGGCGATCGAGCGGCTCGATCCGCATCTGCAATCACGGCTTTCGGTCGTGCAGCAGGCGCGCGAGGAGGACGTCGGCCGGGTCAAGGAGATCTATGCGCGCGCCAAGGTCGCGGCCGAGGTCGCGCCCTTCTTCACCGACCTGCCGGCGCGGATCGCGGCCGGGCATCTCATCGTCGCGCGTTCGGGTGCGTCGACCGTGGCCGAGCTGGCGGCGATCGGCCGGCCGGCCATCCTGGTGCCGCTGCCGCATGCGCTCGATCAGGACCAGTCCGCCAATGCCGGCATCCTGCAGGCGGCGGGTGCGGCGATGCGTCTGCGCCAGGACGACTTCACCCCCAACCGGCTCGCGGACGAAATAAGTGCGCTTGCCAGCGCGCCGGAAAAACTCGTAGCAATGGCCGCGGCCGCCCGCTCGCAGGGCGCGATCGACGCCGCCGAGCGGCTGGCCGATCTCGTGGTTGCAACAATCGAAAGGAACCGGCGATGAAACTGCCGCGCGACATCGGTCCGATCCACTTCGTCGGCATCGGCGGCATCGGCATGAGCGGCATTGCGGAGGTCTTGATCAATCTCGGCTACACCGTGCAGGGCTCGGACGCGTCCGACAGCGCCAACGTCAAGCGGCTGCGCGACAAGGGCGCCAAGATTTCGGTAGGGCATTCCGCCGCCGCGCTCGGCGATGCCGAGGTGGTGGTGGTCTCGACCGCGATCAAGCGCGACAACCCCGAGCTCACGGCGGCGCGCGCCAAGCGCCTGCCGGTGGTGCGCCGCGCCGAGATGCTGGCGGAATTGATGCGGCTCAAGCGCTGCGTGGCGATCGGCGGGACCCACGGCAAGACCACGACGACGTCGCTCGTGGCCGCGCTGGTGGACGCCGGAGGCTTCGACCCCACGGTGATCAACGGCGGCATCATCAACGCCTACGGCACTAATGCGCGGCTCGGCGCCGGTGACTGGATGGTGGTCGAGGCCGACGAGTCCGACGGCACCTTCCTCAAGCTTCCGGCCGACGTCGCCATCGTCACCAATGTGGACCCCGAGCATCTCGATCACTTCAAGACCTTCGATGCGGTGCAGGAGGCATTTCGTGCCTTCGTCGAGAACGTGCCGTTCTACGGCTTCGCCGTGATGTGCACGGACCATCCGGTGGTGCAGCTGCTGGTCGGGCAGATCACCGACCGCCGCGTCATCACCTATGGCGAGAATCCGCAGGCCGACGTGCGGCTCATCGATCTCGACCATGCCGGCGGACAGTCGCGCTTCTCCATCGTGTTCCGCGATCGCGCCGGCGAGACGGTGCACGAGATCAAGGGCCTCACGCTGCCGATGCCGGGGCGGCACAACGCGCTCAACGCCACCGCGGCGATCGCGGTCGCGCGCGAGCTCGGCATTTCCGACGACATGATCCGCACCGCGCTGCAGAATTTCGGCGGGGTGCGGCGGCGCTTCACCCGCACCGGGGAATGGAAGGGGGTGCCGATCATCGACGATTACGGCCACCATCCGGTCGAGATCGCCGCTGTACTACGTGCGGCACGCGAATCAAGCAAGGGGCAGGTGATCGCCGTGGTGCAGCCGCACCGCTACAGCCGGCTGGCTTCGCTGTTCGAGCAGTTCTCCACCTGCTTCAATGACGCCGACACCGTGATCGTCGCGCATGTCTATCCGGCGGGCGAGGCGCCGATCCCGGGCGCCGACCGCGATTCGCTGGTGCAGGGCCTGCGCGCGCACGGGCACCGCCAGGTCATCCCGCTCGACGGTCCGCAGGACCTC
>DASSJW010000955.1:0-11809 GCA_035690995.1 Xanthobacteraceae bacterium | reverse complement strand
CGGGCGAAGGAGTGAGCCGTGGCGCTCATGCCGGTCGCAGAAGCCCTGGCGCGGGTGCTCGCAGAGGCGGAGCCGCTGCCTGCCGAAGCTGCGCCGCTCGTGGACGCCTGCGGACGCGTGCTGGCTGGCGATGTCACCGCGCTGCGCACGCAGCCGCCGGCGGATGTTTCGGCCATGGACGGCTACGCCGTGCGCGCGGCGGACGTCGCCAAAGCTCCGGTCCGCCTCACGCTCATCGGCGAAGTGGCGGCCGGGCATCCTTTCGAGGGAGCGGTCGGGCCCGGCGAGGCCGCCCGCATCTTCACCGGCGGCGTCCTGCCGCCCGGCGCGGATACAATCGTGATCCAGGAAAACGCGGTGCGCGAGGGCGACGCCGTCGTGATCGCTGAGAGTGCGAGCAAAGGCAAGCATGTGCGGGTCAGGGGGCTCGACTTCGAGCGCGGCTCCGTGCTGCTCGCGCGAGGCCACCGTCTCACCGATCGCGACCTTGCGCTTGCTGCCGCCATGAACCACCCCACCGTGCCCGTGCACCGCCGCGCTAAGATGGCGGTGCTGGCCACCGGCGACGAGTTGGTGATGCCCGGGACGACGCCGGGATTCGGCGAGATCGTCTATTCCAACGGTTACGCCACCATGGCGCTCGCCCGTCATGAGGGCTGCGAGGTCGTCGACCTCGGCATCGTCCCCGATCGCCTCCCCGAGACCGTGGCGGGGGTACGCCGCGCCCGGGACATCGGCGCCGATATTCTCGTCACCTCGGGCGGCGCCTCGGTGGGCGATTACGACCTCGTGCAGAAGGCGCTCGCGGCCGAGGGCCTCGCCCTCTCGTTCTGGAAAGTGGCACTGCGCCCAGGCCGGCCGATGATGCATGGCCGGCTCGGCGCCATGCACGTACTTGGACTGCCCGGCAATCCGGTATCATCCTATGTCTGCGCGGTGCTGTTCCTGGTCCCGCTCATGCGCCGGCTGGCGGGGCGCGGAGACGTCGAGCCGACACTCGACGTGGCGCGCCTTGGCTGCGACCTGCCGGCGAACGACGAGCGCGCCGACTATCTGCGTGCCACGCTCGCACCGGGTCCTGACGGAATGTCAGTGGCAACGCCTGCGGCCGTGCAGGACAGTTCCATGCTCACCCGACTCGCGTGCGCGGACTGTCTTCTCGTGCGCCAGCCTCATGCGCCCGCGGCCAGGGCCGGCGAGCCATGCACCATCATAAAGCTTGCGCCCTGAGGCCGCGTGCCACCACTTTGACCAGACCGGAGCCGATGGCGTTGCGCCCGTAGCGCCTCGGTCCGACCAGTGAGCCCGCCGATATCGATGCTCGAAGATCCCGCCGCCCAGCAAGTCGTCGAACTCTATAGCGGAATCCTCAAGTCGCGCGGCCGCTCGCTGTCGCCAGCCAGCGTCATTCTCGACTACGGCTGTGGCTCGGGCCGGCATGCCTACGAATTCCTCGATGCCGGATTTCGTCATGTGTTCGGTTATGACGTCCAAGACTATGTCAAGCTGCGTTCGCCCGGCGATTCCGAGCGTTTCCGCTTCGACCCGACCTCGGGCGACGGGACGGAATATCCTTCCATGACCAAGGTTCCATGGCCGGACAACACGTTCGACTTCGTGTTCGCGACCCAAGTCTTCGAGCATGTATCCGACCAGGAACTGGCCTATGCGGAAGTCCATCGCGTGTTGAAGCCGGGAGGCTCGTTTCTCAACATATTCCCGTCGAAATGGCGTCCGATCGAAGCGCATATCAACGTCCCCTTCGGCGGCGTCCTGACCTCCCCCCGCTATCATCGGTTCTGCGCTGCGCTCGGCATCAGAGGCCTGAACCAGGAGCACTGCACCGTCGAGCAAGTGGTCGAACTCAATCGCCGCTTTGTCACCCAGGGCGTCAATTATCTTTCCGGCCGTCAAATCGCCGCGCTTCTCGATCGCATCTTCGGCGAATTCGAGTATGTCGAGGATGCATTCATCCGCCACAGTCGGGGACGATCGCGGCATCTCGCGACCCCGCTCAAATTCGTCCCCCTGCTGCGCCAGCTTTTCCGGTTTGCCCATACGCGCGTGATCCTGGCGCACAAGCAGCGCTAGGCTCCGCCACGCTTTCGCAGGGGCGCGATGGCCGGCCCGACTTGTCGCCTGCGAGCCAGCCTGCGGGCGGAGCGGCGCTGGCCGGCGCATTTTGCCTCGTTCACGTCAAATTAAAGGGTTGCAGAACACATATCGAACAGATAGTGTCTGTTCATGATTTGTTTCGGTGAGTCCTTCGGGGCCGCTGCAACGGGGAAAACCGAACATGCTGACCCGGAAACAGTTCGAACTGCTGCGCTTCATCCACGAGCGCCTCAAGGAGGCCGGGGTCCCTCCGTCCTTCGACGAGATGAAGGACGCCCTCGACCTGCGTTCGAAATCGGGAATTCACCGCCTCATCACTGCCCTCGAGGAGCGCGGTTTTATCCGGCGCCTGCCCAATCGGGCGCGCGCCATCGAGGTGATCAAGCTGCCCGAATCGGTCGCTCATGGCATCGGGGCGAGCCGGTCGCGCGGGTTCACCCCGAGCGTGATCGAGGGAAATCTCGGCCGGGTCCGTACCGCCTCGGAAGAGGAGAGCGGGCGCCCAGTGGCGGTGCCGGTCATGGGCCGCATCGCGGCGGGCACGCCGATCGAGGCGATTCAGACCAAGAGCCACGTCATCAACATGCCGCCCGACGTGCTGTCGACCGGCGAGCACTTCGCGCTCGAGGTGCGCGGCGACAGCATGATCGAGGCCGGCATTCTCGACGGTGACATCGCCCTCATCAAGAAGACCGACGGCGCGGATACCGGCGATATCGTGGTGGCCCTGATCGACGAGGAGGAGGCGACGCTAAAGCGCTTCCGCAGGCGCGGCGCTTCGATCGCCCTCGAGCCCGCCAACACCGCTTACGAAGTGCGGATCCTCCCGCCCAACCGGGTGCGCATCCAGGGCAAGCTCGTCGGTTTGTTTCGACGTTATTGAGGAGACGGGCGCCTCGGCCTGAGAATGGTCACCGGGAGGCACCGCGTCTGCGTATGAGCCCCCGCTTGGGTTAGGCAGCGCAGCTCGGATATCGCCTGCACACGTGCCTGGGTGCCTGCGCCTGCTTCTGAGCGGGATGTCTTAGTCCCCCGCATCGAGATCCTCATCGCGTGGCGTCGCATCGCGTGGCATCACAGTAGCGGCCGGTGCGCGGCCCGGCTCGGGCGCGTCGCCGGCTTCGGTGGCAGCGCGCGCCCAGGGCCGATCATAGCCGGGTGGCCGCGATGGCGTCATCTCGAAGCCGTCACCGCGGCGCTGCAGCGTTATGGCTCCGGAGCGCCGCCAGACTTGCCGGTCGATCACAAGGGTTCCGCAGCCGGGCGGCGCATCGCGGCCGGTCACCACGAGTACGGCTCGGCGGCAGTCCTCCTCGAAGGCCGCGATCGTTTTCGGGATGGCGACGAATGCGCCATCGCGCAGACGCGCGACACACCCCTGCCCGTCGCATCGGATCCCCTCCCCGAGCGTCGGGTCTTTCGGATTGCGCGCATCGGCATCGGCAGCAAGCCATTCGCGCCACGCGAACACATCGCTGCCGGATTTGACCATGGCAAGCCGGCCACCTTCGCCACGGACGGCAACGGCGCTGCCATCGGCTGCGATCATCACGTCCGGTTGGGGCGTCCTCACCATCAGAACGACGGCGCCACCGATCAGGAATGCACCGATGAACCGCAACGGTGTCTTGAGCAGGCACAGCACAACCAGCCCCGCCGAGCAGAGGAGCAAGGGGCCGGTGCCGAATGCAGCGACGCGCCCGAGCGCCCCAGGAAAGCTGGTCACCCATTGCGCAATGGAGATCATCCAGTCGATGCCGTGCCCCATCAGCCCCCACCAGAACCCGTCGAGGCCCAGCGGCATGCTCATCACCCCGAAAATGCCGGCGGGCATCACCCATACGGAGACCGCGGGCATTGCAATCAGGTTTGCGATCACGCCATAAGGCGAGATGCGGTGAAAATGATAGGCGATGAATGGAATGGTCGCCGTGCCGGCGAGGAGCGAAACCAGCAACAGGCCGGCGATCTCCCGTCCGCCCCAGAGCGCGATCTTCGCGGCGAGCCGCGTCCGGCCTCCCCCGCTCATCCAAGGCAATCCGTGCTGATAGCCGGCGACGAGCGCCAGCGTGGCCGCAAACGACATCTGGAAGCTCGGATGCACGATCGCCTCGGGCGCCAGCAGCAGCACGACGAATGCCGCCACTGTGAGCGTGCGGAAAGTCAGCGTCGGGCGGTCGACCATGATGCCGATGAGAACGATGGCAATCATGATGAACGAACGTTGGGTCGCAACTTCGGCGCCCGACAGCACGAGGTAGAATGCGGCTGCGCCCAGGGCCGCCAGCGCCGCCCACTTCTTGATCGGATGACGGTTCGAGAACGCCGGCAGCAAGGCAAACACGGCCCGCAACGCGAAGAATATGATCCCCGCCACAACCGCCATGTGATAGCCGGAGATCGATAGTACGTGCGCAAGGCCGGACACGTACATGGCCTCGTTCACCGGCGGTGAGATCGCGTCGCGCTTGCCGGTAATGACGGCCGATGCGATGGCACCCTTATCGCCGGGCAAGACGGCGCGGATGCGCTGGTCGATCGCCTCGCGCATTCCGTCGAGCACCATGGCATATCGCAGCCGAATGCTGGGCGCATGCGGCGTTTCGGCGACGCGGATGCGGCCGAGCACGAAGCCTGAGGCGCCAATGCGGTTGAAGTACATCTCGCGCGCGAAGTCATAGCCGCCGGGGCGCAATGGTTCGAGCGGCGGAGACAATCGCGCCTTGAACTCGACGAACGCGCCGACCGCCGGCGCCGTGCCCTTGCGTACCGAGACTCGCACGCGCTCCAGCGCTTCGCCAACCCGCGGACCGGCCATGCGCTCGACGCGCACCACGATGCGATCCGCGCGCTCACGCTCTTCCCGGCTCTCGACAAAGCCGGCGATTTCGACGTTCCATATTGGCGCCACGAGCACCGGGTGGGCGATGATGGCGCGCTTGACGGTGGCCGTCGCCAACCCGGCCGCCAGCGCGGCGGCGCCCAGTGCCAGCGGAAACGCGAGCGGCCGGTGCCGCGCCAGCACCGTCGCTGCCACGGCCGCAGCGAGCAGGAGTCCCGCCGCCCATGGCGCCGGCTCGCGGTCGATAGCGAAATAGATCGCGATGCCGCAGCCGAATGCGATTGCAAGCCACGGTACAAGCCGTCCCGGGCCGACCTCGATGGCGGCCCATGCGCGGACACGCTCTGCCGCGCCACGCGCTAGTCCGGCGAGCCCGTCCGGCCACGCCAATGCGGGCCGGCGGCCTGCCGCCGCCCACGGTGCGATCCGTGGCCGCCAAGCTTCAGCCCGGCCGCGCGCTCTGTCCTGCTCGACCATCGCGCGGCCCCCAGATGCCCGCGATACAACCTCAATCTCATGCTACATGAGCGGCGTGCCGGGCGCATCCGCCCTGGCTTTGCATTCACAGTCCGAGAGCGCTTCAGGTACCGGCAATGACGGGGCCAACGCAGCCTGTCAGCGTTCGGACGCGCCGCTCCGCTGCAAGCATGGCGGCGGTGCCCGTCAGAATCGAGGACGACTACTGGGCCTCTAGCGCATGACGCCGCCGTACGGGCTCCGCGCGGGCGGTCCGTTGACGACAGGTGCCTGCATGGGGGGCGGAAGTGGAGCCGGAATCCGGCTTTGAAAGGTGGGCATCTGCGGCGCCGGATTTCCGAGGCGAGTCGTGGGATCCCGCACAATGTGGGCACCGTGGCCACGGACGCCGCGCGCAAAGCCCTCGGTGGATCCAGCGATGCAGCAGCCTATGAGCAGCGCTGCAAAAACGCTTTTCATGATGCACCTCGCTCTACGCCGCCCTCCCTGACTTCATTGCATCTAATCATCCGACCTGCGCGTGACAGTCCCCTCATCTTTGCAAGGCGCGACCTAGGTCGATCGCAGAGCGGGGCCGTCGAGGCTGAAGCGGTCCGGACGGGCAACGATATCCCGCCCGGAACGCGGTGCCGGAGCGGGTGCTAGCCGCCCTTCCCCGCCTGCACCTTGGCCCAGGTATCGCGCAGGCCCACGGTGCGGTTGAACACCAGGCGGCCAGGCGCTGAATCGGGGTCACGGCAAAAATAGCCCTGCCGCTCGAACTGGACGGCCTCTCCGGAATTGGCGGCGGCGATAGCGGGCTCAAGCCTGCAACCCGTCAGCACCTCGAGGGAATTGGGATTGAGATCGGCGGCAAAGTCGGCGGCATTAGGCTCGGGGCTGGCGAATAGCTGGTTGTAGAGCCGAACCTCCGCCGGCACCGCGTCGGCGGCCGAGACCCAATGAAGTGTGGCCTGCACCTTGCGACCATCCGGGGCATTGCCGCCGCGGGTCGCCGGATCATAGCTGCAGCGCAGTTCCACCACCTCGCCGGCGGCGTCCTTCACCACCTCGCGACAGGTGACGAAATAAGCGTAGCGCAGACGCACCTCTCGTCCCGGCGACAACCGATAGAATTTCTTTGGCGGATTCTCCATGAAGTCTTCGCGCTCGACATAGAGCTCCCGGCCGAAGCGGATGTGTCGCGTTCCCGCGCTGGGGTCGTCCGGATGATTGACCGCTTCCAACTCTTCGAACTGACCCTCGGGATAGTTCTCGATGACGATTTTAAGCGGCCGCAGCACTGCCATCCGGCGCCACGCACTCCTGTTCAGTACTTCGCGCACCGAGAAGTCGAACATCGCGACATCAACCACGCTGTTGGCCTTGGCGACCCCGATCCGCTTGACGAAGTCGCGCACCGCTTCCGGCGGCACGCCGCGGCGGCGCAACCCGGCCAATGTCGGCATGCGGGGATCGTCCCAGCCCTTGACGTGACCACCGCGCACGAGTTCGGTGAGCACGCGCTTCGACAACACCGTGTAGGTCAGATTGAGGCGCGCGAATTCGTACTGCCGCGGCCGGGACGGAACCGGAAGGTTGTCCAGGAACCAATCGTATAACGGCCGGTGATCCTCGAATTCGAGCGTGCAGAGCGAATGAGTGATGTGCTCGATCGCGTCCGACTGGCCATGGGCGAAATCATAGCTCGGGTAGATGCTCCACGCCGTGCCGGTGCGCGGATGGTTGGCATGCAGAATGCGGTACAGCACCGGATCGCGCAGATTGATGTTGCCTGACGCCATGTCAATTTTGGCCCGCAGCACCCTCGCGCCGTTCGGAAACTCGCCGCTTCGCATGCGCCGGAAGAGATCGAGGTTTTCTTCCACGCTGCGATCACGCCAGGGGCTGTTCTGCCCGGGCTCGGTAAGCGTACCGCGGCGCGCCCGCATCTCCTCCGGCGACTGGTCATCGACATAGGCCTTGCCCCCGCGGATCAGGTGTTCGGCCCACTCATAAAGTCGTTCGAAATAATCGGAGGCATGATAGAGGTTTGTTCCCCAGTCGAAGCCGAGCCAGCGTACATCGTGCTCGATGGCGTCGATATATTCCTGCTCCTCTTTGGTCGGATTGGTATCGTCGAAACGCAGATGGCAGCGACCGCCGAATTCCTGCGCAACACCGAAATTGAGGCAGATCGACTTGGCGTGGCCGATATGCAGATAGCCATTGGGCTCCGGCGGAAAGCGGGTCACCACCGTGCCATGGCGCTTGGCGGCAAGATCGGCCTGAATGATGTCGCGGATGAAGTCCCGCCCCGCCGCCACTGCCGCTGTTCCAGCGTCCGTCATGCTGCCTCAATCCCATTCTCGATGGCCGCGGCCTATCTGCCAAATCCGCGGGCACGCGCCAAGACGGCGAGACGTGAAACCTTTAATGCCCGATCTCACTTCTGTGCTACACGACCTTGCCGGCAGGCCGCCCCTGCTTGCAGGCTGCAACAGATGTCTTCTGCTTCCCAATTCCGGCCCGCTGAAGCCTTGGCGGAGAGCGGGCCCCGCCGCGAAATTCACACCACATGACCGAGACTGTCGTCACCCGCTTTGCTCCTTCGCCCACGGGCTTCCTTCACATCGGCGGGGCGCGGACCGCCCTCTTCAACTGGCTTTACGCCCGCGGACGCGGCGGCAAGATGCTGCTCCGGATCGAGGACACCGACCGCGAGCGCTCGACCGAGGCGGCGATCGAGGCCATCCTCGATGGTCTCTCCTGGCTTGGCCTCGATTGGGACGGCGAGACGGTCTATCAGTTCTCGCGTTCTGCACGCCACCGCGAGGTGGTCGAGATGCTGTTGGCGGCGGGCCACGCGTATCGATGCTATGCCAGTCCCGAAGAGCTAGCGCAAATGCGCGAAAAGGCGCGCAGCGAGGGACGGGCGAAGCTCTATGACGGGCGCTGGCGCGACCGCGACCCGTCCGCGGCGCCGCCGGGGATCAAGCCGGTGATCCGTTTCAAGGCCCCGCTTTCGGGCGAGACCGTGCTCGAGGATCAGGTGCAGGGGCGCGTCGTCTGGCAGAACGAGAATCTCGACGACCTGGTGCTACTGCGCTCGGACGGTACGCCGACCTACATGCTCGCCGTGGTGGTCGACGACCATGATATGGGCGTGACCCACGTGATCCGTGGCGACGATCACCTTACCAATGCCGCGCGCCAGACCCAGATATACAACGCGCTCGGATGGCGGGTGCCGGTGATGGCGCATATCCCGCTCATCCATGGGCCCGACGGTTCGAAACTGTCCAAGCGCCACGGCGCGCTCGGCGTCGACGCGTATCGGGCCATGGGCTATCTGCCGGCCGCCATGCGTAACTATCTGGTGCGGCTGGGCTGGAGCCATGGCGACCAGGAAATCTTTTCCACGCAGGAGATGATTGCGGCGTTCGATCTGCCGCAGATCGGGCGGTCGCCGGCGCGCTTCGATTTTGCCAAGCTCGAGAGCCTCAATGGCCACTACATGCGCCAGACGGCCGATGCCGATCTCCTGCACGAGGTCGACGGGCTGCTCCCACACATCGCGGGGGGAGCCGAGCTCGCCGCCAAATTGACGCCCGAGGCGCGCGCGAAGCTGCTCGCGGGTATGGCGGGATTGAAAGAGCGAGCCAAGACCCTGGTCGAACTCGTGGACGGCGCCCGGTTCATCGTGGCCAGCCGCCCGCTCCTCCTGGATGAGAAAGCGAAGGTTCTGCTCACGGCGGAAGCACGCCAACTGCTCGGCGAGCTCTCGCAAGACCTGGGCACGGTCGAACCCTGGGGCGCCGAGGCGACCGAGCAGGCGGTGCGCGCCTTTGCCGAGCGCAAGGGGGTCAAGCTCGGGAACGTCGCGCAGCCGCTGCGGGCGGCGCTGACGGGGCGCACCACATCACCTCCGATCTTCGACGTGCTGGCGGTGCTGGGCAAGGCCGAGAGCCTCGGCCGGCTGCAGGACCAGATGTCATCCGTTACGGCCAATCACAACTAGGCGGCGCTCCTTTGGGAACTCTGGCTGCCGGCTGCCGCTATTCCTACGTAATGCTGGCGCGCTTGCTCGCATCGCGGGCTCCACGGTGCGACATCTTGCAGCGCACACTGGGATGAGATACCCAAAAAGCCGCCTCCCCCGCGGGCGTGCCGAAGCAGCCATCCCAGCGCTCCAGCGGGGAGTGCGGTCCGCCGGGCGACAAACCGAGGGCTCGAACATGGATGCGAAGACCGGCGCCAACATTAAATCCGGGAAGTTCGTCGTCGGCGACAAGGAGAACTCCTTCCCGATCTACGAGGGAACGATCGGGCCCTCGGTCATCGACATCGGGAAGTTCTACGCCGAGACCGGGATGTTCACCTACGATCCCGGGTACACGTCGACGGGCAGTTGCGAGTCGAAGATCACCTATATCGACGGCGACGAAGGTATTCTGCTCTATCGCGGGTACCCGATCGAACAGCTGGCCGAGCACGGCGATTTCCTCGAAACCTGCTACCTTCTGCTTTACGGCGAGCTTCCCACCCCGGCTCAGAAATCCGACTTCGACAATCGTGTCACCCGCCACACCATGGTGCACGAGCAGATGAGCCGCTTTTATCAGGGCTTCCGCCGCGATGCGCACCCGATGGCGGTCATGACCGGCTGCGTCGGAGCACTCTCAGCATTTTATCACGACTCGACGGACATCAGTGATCCAACACAGCGGATGATCGCTTCGATCCGCATGATCGCCAAGATGCCGACGATGGCGGCAATGGCCTACAAATATTCGATCGGCCAGCCGTTCATCTATCCCAAGAACGAGCTCGACTACGCGACCAACTTTCTGCGCATGTGCTTTGCGGTGCCGTGCGAGGAATACAAGCCCAATGCCGTGCTGGCGCGGGCCATGGACCGCATCTTCATCCTGCATGCCGACCACGAGCAGAATGCCTCGACCTCGACCGTGCGTCTCGCCGGCTCTTCCGGTGCCAATCCCTTTGCCTGCATCGCTGCGGGCTGTGCCTGCCTTTGGGGCCCGGCACATGGCGGTGCCAACGAGGCCGCGCTCAACATGCTGCGCGAGATCGGCACGCCGGAACGCATCCCGGAATACATCCGCCGGGCCAAGGACAAGAATGACAGCTTCCGCCTCATGGGCTTCGGCCATCGGGTCTACAAGAACTACGACCCGCGCGCGAAGATCATGCAGAAGACCTGCCATGAAGTGTTGAGCGAGATCGGCATCAAGGACGATCCCCTGCTCGACGTCGCATTGGAGCTCGAACGGATCGCGCTGCACGACGACTATTTCATCGAGAAGAAGCTCTATCCCAACATTGACTTCTATTCGGGCATTACGCTCAAGGCGATGGGCTTCCCGACGACCATGTTCACAGTGCTGTTCGCGGTGGCCCGCACGGTCGGCTGGATCTCGCAGTGGAAGGAAATGATCGAAGACCCGCACCAGAAGATCGGCCGCCCGCGCCAGCTCTATACCGGCGCCACCCAGCGCGACTACGTGCCGATCTCGCGCCGCAAGTGAAGGCGCCGCCGATTCGCGGCTGGCTTTATTTTGACGGCAGGGCACGCCGGGCGGCGCCGAGCACGATATCGGCGGCGCGTGTGGCCGGCGCATTCGATCCGATCTCCATGATCGCGTCGAGCCGGGAAAACGCCTCGATCTGACGCCGCCGCTGCGGCGTGTCCGCGAGCAGCGGCAGCACGGCCGCCGCCAGGTTCTCGGCGGTGCAATTATGCTGGAGCAATTCCGGAACGACATTCTCGCCGAGCAAGAGGTTGGTGAGTATGATTGAAGGAAGTCGCTTCAAAATTCCTCGCCCCACAGCGATGTACTCGATTGCCGACACTTTGTAGGCCGCGACCATCGGCACGCCGGCGAGCGCCAGTTCGAGCGTGACGGTTCCGGATTTTGCCAGCGCCGCCGTGGCGATGCGGAATGCGGCGTGCTTGTCCGCTGTCTCGACCACGATCCGCGGCGGTATCGGCCACTGCTTCGTGGCCTTCCGGATCGGATCGGCGAGATGGGGGATGGTGGGCACCACGACGTCGAGCGCTCCGACACGCTCGCGGATAAGCGCCACGGTTTCAGTGAACACCCCAAACAATCGCTCAACCTCGCCGACCCGACTTCCCGGACATACCAGCAAGACAGGCGGCGCAGCGAGCCGACGGCTCGCCTCTTGTGCATTGGGACGCAGATTGCCGACCTCTCCCGCCAAGGGATGCCCGACATAGGTGCAGGGCGGCCCGCCGAGCCGGCGATGAACCTCGGGCTCGAACGGCAGCAGTGCGAGGATGTGATCGATATAGGCGCGCATCACCCGCGCGCGCCCCGGACGCCACGCCCACACCGAGGGTGAAACATATTC
>DASSJW010000954.1:0-3482 GCA_035690995.1 Xanthobacteraceae bacterium | reverse complement strand
TGAACGAAACCGCTCGCGCGGTAGAGCGCTTCGCGCAAGGTGGTGCCCGGGGCTGACGGAAGCGCGATAACGGGACGCGTCGTCCTGTCTGAAGATCGAGGGTCAACAACCTCGGTTCAGACAGGAGTATGCCATGACCGATGAGTGCATCAGCCCGTTGCGGCGGCGCATGATTGAAGACATGACGGTCCGCAATTTCGTGGCAAAGACACAGACTGATTACATTCGGCGCGTCAAGAACTTTGCCGTTTTTCTTGGGCGCTCGCCCGATACTGCGACCCGGGAAGATGTCCGAGGCTACCTGCTGCATCTGGCATCGAGCGGAATGGGCGCGGGAACCGTCAACGGCACTGGCTCGGCGCTGCGGTTTTTGTTCGACATCACGCTCGATCGTCCAGAGATTGTTCGACATCTGCCGGTTGCGCGCGAGCCACGTAAAGCGCCGGTCATCTTGAGCCCGGAGGAAGTCGCCCGCATGTTGGAAGCGGCACCTGGCGTCAAGTACAAGGCGGCGCTGAGCGTCGCCTATGGGGCGGGCCTGCGGGTTTCCGAAGTCGTTGCGCTGAAGGTGAGCGATATCGACAGCGCGCGGATGATGATCCGGATTGAGCAAGGCAAACGCCGCAAAGACCGCTACGCGATGCTGTCGCCGCGGTTGCTCGACCTGTTGCGCGATTGGTGGCTGGCTTGCCGCTCGCGGGGCTGGTTGTTCCCCGGCCGCGATCCCCTCCAGCCGATCACGACGCGTCAGCTTACCCGTGCCTGCCACACGGCTGCGCAAGCTGCCGGGATCGAGAAGCACGTATCTCCGCATACGCTGCGGCACAGCTTTGCCACCCATCTCTTGGAGCAGAACGTCGATGTTCGCGTGATCCAAGTGCTGCTTGGACATACCAAACTCGACACGACAGCGCGCTATACGCAGGTCGCGACCAATACGATCCGCAACGTCACCAGCCCGCTCGATCATCTTATCGACAAGACGGACAAGCCGCCCGCTTGACACGCGGCGCTGATGGTCCGTCCAGTTCTGGAGGTTGCGGACATTTTCCGCGACCATGGACCGGCTTGGCGTAAAGCCAATGCCGGCCATGTGAGCCTCGGCCAGTTGAAGGTGATGTCGGCGATCGAGAGCTGCCGCACGGTGGCCCTCGGCGGCCATGTCATGCGCTGCGAGAACTGCTCGCGCACGCAGATCGCCTACAACAGCTGCCGCAACCGGCATTGTCCCAAGTGCCAGGGCTCGCAGGCATTCGCATGGATGGAGCAGCGCACGGCCGAACTGTTGGCGGTCCCTTACTTCCACGTCGTATTCACTCTGCCGGCGCGGATCGCCGCCATCGCCTACCAGAACAAGGCCGTCATCTACGATCGCTTGTTCAAAGCTTCGTCGCAGACGATGTTGACGATCGCGGCCGATCCCAAGCGCCTGGGCGTCAAGATCGGCTTCACGTCGGTGCTCCACACCTGGGGCTCCGCTATGACCCATCACCCGCACGTCCACATGATCGTGCCGGGTGGTGGGATATCGCTCGACGGCACACGTTGGATCAGCTGCCGTCCAAAATATCTCTTGCCGGTGAAGGTACTGTCGCGTCTGTTCCGCCGCCTGATGCTGGAGATGCTGCTCTCCGCGCACGACGCCGGCCGCCTGCAGTTCTTCGGCGATCACGCCCACCTGGCCGACAAGGCTGCGTTCAAGAGCTATCTCGCGCCGCTGCATCGGACCAAGTGGTTCGTCTATAGCAAGCGCCCGTTCGCCGGGCCCGAGCAGGTGCTGGCCTATCTGTCCCGCTACACCCACCGGGTCGCGATCTCCAACAGCCGGCTCATCGCCGCCGATGCGACCGGCGTCACGTTCAGCTACAAGGACTACCGGATCAAGGGCCCCGGCCGCTACAAGACCATGACGCTCAAGCCGGACGAGTTCATCCGCCGCTTCCTCATGCACGTCTTACCAAACGGGTTCCACCGGATCAGGCACTACGGCCTGCTGGCCAGCGGCACCAAGACCGAGACCATCGCGCGGGCGCGTGAGCTGAACGCTGCGGTGACACCTGCGCAAACGGCGCAGACGCAAAAGGCTCCCGATAGCGCCGCGACGACAGACAAGCCGACCCACCCGTGCCCGTGCTGCGGTGCTCGCATGATCATCATCGAGACTTTCGAGCGCGGCTCGACGCCACGATATCGACCGCCGACGCCAACTGCGATCAGGATCGATACGTCATGATCACGTTACGCTCGTCACCCATTCAAAATGCCGACCCTCCTCGCCGGCTGCCGAGCCGCCACGGCGCCGCTCGCACAAATGCACGTCTGCGATGTCAAATTGTGCGCCGATCTGTCTCGCGCAAGGCCAACACTTACGCTCGCAACGGCCTGTTCATCCACGGCAACATCTTCGGCCAACGCAATCATCACTGTCGCCTGCCATTACGCAGCTTCTGCTGCGCGCAAACCCCATAGCACCCGCGGCACGACCGCCTGTCACTTCCCGCGGTTTCATTCATTGAAGGCTTTCGGACGCCGGCCACGGTGCAACCCGCATCGTCGCAATCGGCCGGCATCCGAAACCCTCATCAATTCCGGGCTCTGGCGTCCAACATGAACGCCACCCTCCCGTGCCTCAGACCTCGCGGTTGCCTTTGGGTGATGGTCTTCGCACCTGTCCGCGTGAATTAGCCGTTTTCCGTCTGGCTCCTTGGGCGCGCGCCGCCATTGCCTGTTCCAGGAATGCGTGCACCAGGCGAAGACGAAGCGAAGCCCTTACCCATACGAGGCCGATCCGTCTGGCAAAAGAAGAGGCGTCTGGCACCGGTAGCTTGGCGAGCGATAAGCCCTCTGGCCATGGAGGCGCCCAATCTGGCATCAGTGACACCCCTAGCCCCCGATCCACCATGACGGCAATCGCCTCGGCCCCATCCATCTCAAAGAACTCTCGTGGCCGTATCCCAGCTTGGCGAAGATAGCCGTCCACAAGTCGTCCTGGCCAAAGGTTTCGGTCCAATCGAATGAACGGTTCAGATGCCAAGATGGCGTGCGGCTTCCGAGATGGCGCTGGTGCCCTTGTCAGCAAAATCAAAGGCTCTTCTCGCAACAATCGCCAATCGCAACTCTTTGGGATCGCAAATGAAGGTTGGGCGATGATCGCCGTGTCGAGGTCATCATCAAGCACTTTGCGGTATAGCTCCGCCGAGATGCCGCGCGTGATACGCACCTGAATGTCCGGATATTTGTCCTTCATCAAGGCCAGAATGTCCGGCAACATTCCAGATAATGCCGATTGGAATGCACCCACACGCAATTCGCCCATCGGCTGGTCGGTTGCCGCGACTGACTTGAAATCACGCACTTCGACAAGAAAACGCCTTGCGCGCTCGACGATCGCCATCCCTGCTTCCGATGGTCTGATCGTTCGGCCCGAACGAGTGAATAGAACGGTACCTATCTCACTTTCGAGAATGCGAATTCTTTTCGCG
>DASSJW010000953.1:0-2012 GCA_035690995.1 Xanthobacteraceae bacterium | reverse complement strand
CGCATCCACCGCGAGATCGGCATCACCATGATCTATGTGACGCATGATCAAACCGAGGCGATGACGATGTCGGACCGGGTGGCCGTGTTCTGCAATGGCAAGGTCGAGCAGATCGCATCTCCGCTCGAAGTCTACAACCGGCCGGTCAATCGCTTCGTCGGAGAGTTCATTGGCGACAGCAACTTCTTCGCCGGCCGCGTCGATCCCGCGCGTCCGGGATGGGTCGAGCTGTCGGGGATCGGTCCGGTGCGGGTTGCAACACAAGCAAGCGCGCCGACAGGCGAGGTCGAGCTCTTGATCCGACCGGAACGGCTGCGGCCGAGCCTGGCCGGCGTGACCGACGGCGCGGACAACATCTTCGACATGACGATCGACGATGTCATCAACTACGGCGATTCTCTCCTGGTGATCGGCAAGACACACGGACTGCCGCTGCGCGCGCGCCTGGTCGGCGGCGCGGCCGACAGGTTGCAACCGGGCGCGGCACTGAAGGTCAGCTGGGGCCAGGCAGACGCCCACGTGCTCGCTCGCCGCTAGTGCGCGATCCCGAAAAGTGGGCACCGGTTTTCGGAAAAGATCACGCACAAACAAAAAAGCTAGAGCGGGATGATGACTCGACGAAAAATCATCCCGCTCTAGCGGCGACTCACCAGCCACCCAGACAACGCCTGAGCCGTTCGCGCTTCATTCTTCCGGGTGAAGCGGCCGCGATATTCTGCTGGCAACCATCGAGCGGCGACTTCTGATCAAAGGAGAACAAACATGCGCTCGCAAATCGGCAAAGACATGTCGGCCGTGTGTGGCTCTGCAATATTGCACGGGTGGATTCCGTGGCCGCTGGCACGATAGCCGGCTTGCTTGAACCCGCAAGTTGGCGGCGGCACCATCGGGCGACCGGTTCCTTGCGTCCGGCGCGAACTGGCGCAGCGGATCGGGCATCCCAGCTTGTCAGCCCGCCAATGACTTCTAGAATTGAACCTCGCGGCCGAGGCGCCCGACGATCTCGTCCGGGACGGCGGCCTGCTCGCCACCGGCCTTTTCGATGCGCGCGGACCATACCGGCAATCTTGTCACCGGATCGATCAGCTCGACATTCACGCGCAGCTTGTCGCCGTGCATCCGCAGGCTGCCTTCGAGAATGTAACGCACGCCGAGCTCGGCGCCGATCGCGGCGATGTCGATCGGCTGCCCCCGATAGCTCTCCATGGTTTGACGCGATATCACGCGCAGTCCCGGGGCATGCGAAAGCGTGTTGGTGAGATTATCCGTGACCATCTCGGCTGCAGCCTGCATCGAGCCGGCCGTATCTCCGTAGCTGAGGAACGGTAACACTGCGATTGCAGTGATGCCCTTCTCTGTTCCCTTCAGGTCCCGGGCACCTCGGACGGCCTCGGCTGCGGCTGGGACGTCGGCGCCAGCGCAAGCCGCAGCCCCTCTCTGAGATGCAGCCACCCCGGTCCATCCTCCTTGCCGAAGAACCGCGTGACCAGCTGTTCGCCGGTGAGGTGCGGTTGCGTCTTCTGCAGCCGGGCGAGCTTGGCTCGCGCTTCGCTGATGTTGCCCGCCAGCGCATGGGCCCCGACCAGCACCAGCAAGATCCGCGGCTGACCTGCATCGAACGCCAGCGCACGGTCGAGATATTCGATCGCCTTATCGTAGTGCTCCAGCTCCAGCTCCGCCCCACCCGCCATGCCGAGCCAATTCGGCATCGACGGGTCGCGTGGGCTCAGCCGCATGGCGTAATGGAGATGCTCGAGCCCTTCGGCGGGACGCCCCATTCGCACCAATGCGCGGCCGAGCTGGCCATAGCAGGGCGCGCAGCTGGAATTGATCTCGATTGCCCGCTCGAAGGATCGAGCGGCTTTTTCCGGCTGGCCGCGGGTGACGTGGACCAGCCCTAGGTAGTGGTGCGCCTCGCTAGTGTTCGGATGCTGCTCGATCACTTGCTGCAAGATGGCGTCGGCCTTCGCCAGGTACGGAACGGGGTCGGGGACGCGCAGCTGCAGGGCCAT